>NZ_BAAABI010000012.1:0-74707 GCF_054785215.1 Lapidilactobacillus salsurivasis
CGACCTGGGTAGCTCCTGAGCATTAGCCTAGCAACTATTTTGGAGGCCGGTCTATGCCTCCAGAATAGTTGCGTAGCTAAGCGGAAGAAGCTAGGTCGGCGAACACGTTTCAACGCCACGCTCCGCTCCAGCCGCTCAACGTTTTAACAGCCGTTTGAGCACTCACGCCAATTGGCAAGCTATCGCCAGTTAATAGGAAGCCACGGAATTGACGACCGTGGTTAGTGGTCACCAGCTTTAGATTGGTGACACCAAAGCAGTCTGTTTGATGAACTACGGCAAGTTCTTGATGGATCAGTTAAAACGGTCGGTTTCCAACCAAGAAGTGTTGAAGAAACCGGTAAAGATTTCCAGTCAGAATCTAATTAAATGGGTGCGACGTGCTGCTAGACTACCGAAATATCTCGGCCGATTAATCCGCATCAGTTGGTGTTGCCGTACCACGGAAAAAGGGCAAAAAAAATAACCGTCTAAGCTTTCAGCGGCTAACGGTTATTTTTTTAACATAATCACAGCCACCGTGATTGACACGGTTCTGCAGGAGCAGCCGCGCAAGGCTACTCTTTTTATACATTCAGTATAACATAGATTCCATTTTTGGCAATCAAATTTATCCGCACGAACGAGATATAGATTAGCCAGAAGAATCTAGTATGACCAAAATCAGTCGAATTTCTGATCCTCTCCACGTCACATTTTTGTTAGGAAATTCACCTATCTTTCCAATGCTTAACCTGTTAAACTAAGTCTTGCAGAGCGAAAGTGCGGCGGTGGCTAATCTGATTCGAAAGGTTGTGGTCGAGATGACCCCATGCGATGAACCAAGTCGTAAATCTTGAGAAAGGAATAGCAAATGTCCATCACAGAAATTCTCACTTTGCTGATATTGACTGGAACGTTCATTATCCAGTTAATTCAGCTCGTGATTGACGTGATTGAATTAGGACAAAAAAAATAACCGTCTAGCTTCCCGGCTCTCGGTTATTTTCCCAAATAATCACAGCCACCGTGGTTCACACGGTTCTGCAGGAGCAGCCACCAAACGGCTGCTCTTTTTATACATTCAGTATAACATAGACTCCATTTTTGGCAATCAAATTTCACCGCATTACACAGAATAGCAAAATGTCCATCACAGAAATTCTCACTTTGCTGATATTGACCGAAACGTTCGTCATCCAGTTAATTCGGCTAGTGATTGACGTGATAAAATTAGGGCAAAAAAATAACCGCCTAAGCTTTCCCTGGCTTACGATTATTTTTTTTTAATACAATCACAGCCACCGTGGTTCACACGGTTCTGCAGGAGCAGCCACCAAACGGCTGCTCTTTTTATACATTCAGTATAACATAGTTTCCATCTTTGACAATCAAACCTCGCCGTCCAATGGAACACATCGCTCGCCGCCTGTTTACAGAACACATATATACACATATATAATAGAAAGAACACGTCAAAATCCCTGCGCAAATGGCATCCCACCAGCCGCACGATCCCGTATCACTTGCGGGTTTAGCGCGTTTCACCCAACAAAAAAAGGCGTGGCGAACCACACCTTATCAAATAACTGTGTCTCGAATTTTTGGCAGGCGCGGGAATTAGCTTGCGGTCATGCGGCTGTGCCGCTGACCGCGCGCCGTCGCGGCTGTCGCTGGCTTGTTTCTTGGGGTATTTTTAGCTGGCGTGCTTGGGGGCTAGTCTTCGATTCGCACCAAGGTGTATTTCTTCTTGCCTTTACGGACAATGACAAACTTGCCGTCAAAGGCTGCGGCGGGATCGACTTGGAAGGCCACGTCTTGTTGGCGCTGGCCGTTGATGTAGATGGCGCCGTTGTTGATGTCTTCTCGGGCTTGTCGGCGACTTGGTTCGATCGCCGTCACGTCGACGAGGAATTCGACCAGGTCGTGGGGCGCGTTGGCGATGGTCACGCCGGGCATGCCGTGGAAGCATTGCGCCACTTCATCCGCGCTCAGGCTCAAGAGATCGCCGGAGAAGAAGGCAGCGGAAATATGTTGGGCTTGTTGACAAGCGGCGGCTCCGTGGACAAAAGTCGTCACTTCTTCAGCCAGCCGGCGTTGCGCTTCCCGCTTCTCAGGCGCGCTGGCAACTTTCGCCGCCAGGGCATCAATTTCGTCGTGGGACAGGAAAGTGAAGTATTTCAAATATTTGACCACATCACGATCGTCTTGGTTCAGCCAGAATTGATAAAATTCATAAGGCGTGGTCTTTTCCGGATCCAGCCAAACAGCGCCACCAGCGGTTTTGCCGAACTTGGTGCCGTCCGCTTTCAGCATCAACGGAATCGTCAAGCCATACACCCGCGCCTCCGCGCCTAATTTCTTGTGGATCAAATCGGTGCCGGCGGTGATGTTGCCCCACTGATCCGCGCCACCGATCTGAACTTGAACATCATGTTCCTTGTACAGCGTCAAGAAATCCACCGATTGCAAAATTTGATAGGTGAACTCCGTGAAAGAAATCCCTGTCGCCAACCGTGACGCGACAACTTCCTTGTTCAACATCACGTTGATCGGGAATTCCTTGCCATAGATCCGCAGGAAATCAAGCAGGCTGATTTTGGAAAGCCAGTCGTAATTATTGACGATCGAGAAATTCTCGGTGCCAAACAAACGGGTCATTTGCTTGGTGATCGCGTCCTCATTGTGCTTGACCTGCTCCATGGTCTGCAAAGTCCGCTCGGTTTTGCGCCCGGAAGGATCCCCGATCGAGCCGGTCCCGCCGCCGATCACAATGTAAGGATGATGCCCCGCATTCTGGAACCGTTTCAAGATCATGAACGGAATCAAGTGACCGATGTGCAAGGAATCGCCGGTGGGATCAACGCCGCAATACAGGGAAACCTGCTTCTCAGCGGTCAATTCCGTCAAACCATCCAGATCTGTCACCTGATTGACCGCGTCCCGCCACGCCAAATCCGCTAAAATTTCATTTCTTTCCATGTTAACGACCTCCATCATGTCTTCTTTTATTAAAATCATTCAATCCTAACTGGTTAACCTTCCAACCGCTCGATCCCCTGCCGCGGCAAAATAAAAAGTCCCCGATCAGTTAAGATCAGGGACGATAATTTACCGCGGTACCACCCAATTACCCGCCAACGCGGACAACTTTACGTTCGTAGAGAGAACGACGCTCGTGCTCATTCTAGTGTAATTCATGTTGGGAACGCGGCTGATTCGCAGCGAGCATCAGCTTTCTGAACGCGTCTGGCCGCAACACTACTGGGCTAGATTCGACCTATTGGAATGGATTAAATGTATCAGACTTAGTGGGTTATGTCAAGGGTTGGCGGAGAACAGCCTGCCTGCGTTGGTAAAAGTAGTCTGGCCGCAGCTTGCGCTGCGAAATTCGGGGTGAGCTCGCTGTGGGCGCTGTTTTGAGCCAATCCGCAAAGTGCGCGGCTTGGCTCAAAATCAGGCCTTGGTCTAAGTGGCATAGCCACTAAGACCAATTTCACGGCGATCTCACCCCGAATTTCTCCGCTCCAGCCGCTCAACGTTATAACAGACGTTTGAGCGCTCACGCCATCCGGCGAGCTATCTTCAATTGATGGGGAACCACGCAATTGACGACCGTGGTTAGTGGTCACTAGCTTTAAGTTGGTGACACCAGGACAGTCTACCTGATGAACAAACTTGGTTCTCGATGAAGCAGCCAGAATAGTAGCGGTTTGAGCCACGCTTGGCGTCGGTGGCGGGCAGATGTGGTGGGGCTCCAGGTCGGGCTGGGGGTGGTGGAACGCGGCGGGCACGATTTTGAGCTTTTCGGAAACCCGCCGAAAATCTCAAAACTCGGCCTTATTCTAGGCGGCAAAGCCGCCAAGAATAATATCGCGGCTGACTCACCCCCAGCCCGACCTTCCGCCGACAAGCAAACAGACCACCAACGCCACGCTCCGCTCCAGCCGCTCAACGTTATAGTAGCGGTTTGAGCACTCACGCCAATTGGCAAGCTATTGCCAATTGATGAGGAACCACGCAATTGACGACCATGGTTAGTGGTCGCAAGCTTTAAATTGGTGACACCAGGACAATCTACCTGATGAACCACCCTAGTTCTCAGCGAACCTGCTTAAATTACAACACAGATCTCCCCGAATCCTATCTTTTTCACCGAGACGAGCTTGGCATTGAAAGCGGTGATTATGAGGACAAAATGAGAGGGATGTGGTGGATTTTGGGGCGGAAATTTGTCTGATTTCCAGTGTAAAAATTGGCGCTGGCCGTCAGCCGAAATCGGCCAAAAAACGGTCGGAATCGGCTGTTTGTGAAGAATGCCTTTTCCGCCAAACTGGTCGATCAACCCCCTGCTTGACTGATTATCCCGCAAAAAAGGCGCGGGCGTTGACTAAGAGGATGACCTTTTCTTAGTCTGCGCCCACGCCTGTTGACGGGAATTATTTCGATCGGATAACTATCATCGCATCGCCCGCGCTGGTTCAGTATCCGTTGCGTAGCGTAGCCATTGAGTGACTGTTCCGTCGCTGTTCAGTGGCCGTGAGTGGTCGTTCAGTAACCGTCGCGCGGCCATTCAGTGGTCATTCAGTTACTGTTCAGTGTCTGTTCGGTATCTGTTCGGTGTCTGTCCAGTTACTGTCCATTGTCTGTTCGGTGATTGTTGCCGCCCACGCCGCAGTCACATTGCCTCGCCGTCCAGCTGCAGTGGGCTCGCCTATTTCTCCGAATCGTTTTTGTCGGCGGGGGTGGTGTTGGTGGGCTTGTGCTTGAAGCGTTGCAAGAGGTCGATCTTCTTGGACTTGCCGTGAGCCAGGTTGACTAGGTCGTGGCGAAAGCGGAAGGCGGACAGTAGGGTCAAGAAACCGAAGCCGGCCGCGGTTTCCCAACCGAAGAGGAGCGTGCTGACGATGGTGAAGCTCAGCAGGATGGTCACGCCGGGCAAGGCCAGGTCCTGCGTCACCAACAGGACGGCCAGGGCGATCAACAGGCAGATCAAGCCCCACTTCAGATCGTAGGAAACCAGCAACAAGGCGGAAACGGCCACGCCTTTGCCGCCCTTGAAGCGCAGCCAGACGGGGAAGTTGTGGCCCAAAGTGGCGCCGATGCCGGCGTACATGATCGCCAAGCGGCCCAATTCAGGGAAAAGCCAAACGCTGATCAGGATCGCCGCCAATGTCTTCAGTAAATCCCCGACGAGGACCAAAATTCCGAACTTCTTCCCCAAAACAGCGCCAATGTTGGCCGTGCCGGGATTGCCGGAGCCGATTTCGTGGGGACTTTTGCCGGTGCGCCACAAACTCACGAAATAAGCCGTGATGAAATTGCCCAACCCGTAACCGATCAATAAACTGTAAACCCGTGCCATAACCATCTTTTCTGCCTCCAACTCAAGTTAGGCCAATTATATCATTTTTCACGGGGGGAAAGCACGCCCGCCGCCGCTGAAAAAATTTCTGAAAAAATCCTTGGAAAATCTTCTCCGAAAATCTCTCCCGAAAATCAGCCTCGATGATCACCCTCGAAAAATCAGCCGTCATCCCCCAGCACCCTGGCCCAGTCGCCACTACCAAAAAATCCCCGCCAGCCTTGGGCGGAGGGAGTTGCCCAGAAGCTGGTGGGGATCAGTGAAACACAGAAGTTAAGTGGCCCCGTTCCTAGAAATGATAGTCCAGGATCTGGGCGAGGTGGTCGCGCAACCGAGCGCGGCGGGCGCGGAGGGTGCGCGGGCTCAGCTGGTGCTCCCGGGCGATTTGCGTCAGCGGCTGCTCGCAAATGAAGTGATTCCAGATAATCAGCCGATCCACGGTGGCGGCACTCTTGATATAATCGCGCAGGGTCAGCGCCGTCACACTGTCCGCCTCGAAATCCAAGTGGAAGTTATCGCTGAACTGCTCGGCCAGATCATCGCACTGCCGCCGTTGTTGATAGCGCAACAGGTCGGTCAACCGCCAAATGATCGAGTTGAAAGCGAAGTTCAGGAAAGTCGGATCGGTCGCCGGCTCCCCGGGAAATTCCTGATAAGCATAGGCGAAGGCGAAGTAAGCCTCCTGAACAAAATCCTCATAATCCTGGGACCCGCGCCAGATCCCCGCCCGTTTGACCGCGCCATGGATCAGTTGCGGATAATTCAGGGCCATTTCCAGTCCCCGGGTCAACGTTTGGATCGTTGGCAAAGCTGATCCCGCCGTTGCCGCCGTCGTTGACCCCGCCGAAGCGGTCTCCGGCGGCACTGTTGGTGACGTTGGTCCGGTTGCTGACACCGGTTCGGTTGATGATGTTCGTTGAGCTGGCGATATTCGTTCCGTTGGTGACATTCGTTCAGTAGTTGACGCCGGTGCAGTTGGTGACATTCGTTCAGTAGTTGACGCGGGTTCAGTTGGTGACGTTCGTTCAGCAGATGAGATCGGTGCGGTTGATGAAGTGCGTTGTGTTGATGACATTCGTTCTGTTAATGGCGTTTGTTTCGTTGCCGGCGTGGTCGGCGCCGTTTCGTTGGGGCGCCAATTCTGAGCGGCCAGGTAAGCTTGGTCGGCTGGTGATAATTCGGATCGATTCATGTGGAAAACCCTCTTTCAGTTTATCCACAAGCGCTTGTGGTACGTTCAATTTACCAGAACGGCGCCGGCCAATCATCTCGGAGCTAGTTGCCAACGCCCCCAAGGCTTCCCGCGAATTTCCCCGCACAAATAAAAAAAACAGCGCCGTCATGTTAGCGCTGCCATTTTTGCTCCGAGGAAAAATATTTAAATTAATTGAAACTGCGACTCCGTTCTAACTGGACCAAGAAATAATGCTTGAAGTCAATGAAGATCACGGTCAAGATCCCCAATTCAGGATGGCGCCGCACGGCTTCCAACGTCAATTCTTGGAACGACAACAGATAGCGCCCGATGCCCTCGGCGCTGACCGCCTCGCAGTGACTGCGGAAATTGACATCGGCGTCGCGCAAAATATTCCGCGACAACTTGGCCAGATCCATCGGCACACCCACTTCCGCACACAAATGCCGAAACGCCTCCAATTCAATCGCGCTCATCCACTCCAAGTGCGTCAACCGCGTATCGAAATTCCGTTGCACCGGTAGCGCCACCTGCAAATTCGACGCCAATTGGAACACCCGCGTATTCGCATCCTGCCCAGCAACGATTGCCTTCGTGTGATGCAAGGCCACCCAATCAGCCAACTTGGAGCTGGAGACCCCAGACAGATGCATCGCCACCCAATTGGCGAAACACAACGACAACTCACAATTGTCCGCCTGTGCCAAGTGCGTCCGCAACGCCCGCACCACCGACACATCCAAGATACTGTGACGCATATGATATTGCAAAATTTGCTTGGTCGAACGGGGCGTAAGATAAACCCCCGCGGGCGTGATCACCATGGTTTTAATCTGCTGTGGATTCGGCGCCGTGTAATTCAGCAGCACATAAAAATCTTTGATCAGCCCCGGATCCGGTACGATGGGAATCAACTTCCGCAAGTCCGCCTGCATCAGCCGCTCCTTCGTCAACACGCCCTGTTCATTGCCCGCGATTTCAACCAATTGTTTCAAACTCAAATAATTAATTCCTGTCATCTAATTACTTCCTTCCGTTATCTATTGGTCATATCATACCAGAGGTCGTTCAATGAGTTCAAGTGTAAATTTCGCAAAAAAAATAGCGATAATACAATTTGATAAGTTCCTAAACAGCGCTATTTTGTGCCAAAAACCGGCCATTCTCCCACCGGACAAATGGCGTCAAAGTTCATAAAAGCCAAAAAGTGCTCATTATCCAATTAGAGTCATACGCCTACTAGTATCGCACCAGAAGCAACACCACCGCCACTAGTAGCTCAACGTGGGCGTCATCAGCTAGCAACCAACAAGTCGGTGACTAACGGATCACCAGACAACACGTGTCCACCACGCACCCACCCACACCAGCAGCTAACGGCCACCAGCCAACACACCGCCGTTCCCATACCAGCGCCACCAACGCCATAACCGTTGATCACCATTGACCCGAAATTTCGGGCACAAAAAAAGAGAGTCGTATCTGCTAGAAGACGACTCTCTCTTATAACACTAACCAAGAAGGACTAAGCTCTATGGGCTAAAGCTTAGCCGTGAAAATCTTGGGAGCAAAATTAAGGAGTACTAGTATACACCTGGGACGCTCATGGCGAAGCTAGGTGCGAACCATTGACTCGAACCGATCGTAACGGTCTGGCCAGGTTGTGGTGCGTGGATATACTGACCATTCCCGAGGGAAATCGCAACGTGGTAAGTGCTACCACGTGTGCCGAAGAACACTAGATCACCGGCTTGAGCGGCGCTGGCTGCCTTGATCGTGCCATCATACTCTTGTTGGTAAGTGACCCGATGCAAGTTGATCCCGAAATGCCCGTAGACATATTGAACCAACCCAGAGCAGTCAAAACCTGCTGGTGTGGTGCCGCCCCATACATAAGGGACACCCATGAAGGTCTTGGCATAGTTAACGATTTGTTGCCGTGACGCTTGCGCAGTCGTGGTGATGCTACCACTGCCAGCGTTGGAATTGTTGTTCGTATTGGTTGAACTCGAGTTATTGGTATTGCCGTTGTTGGTTGAATTGCTGGTATTACCGGAATTAGTTGCGCCCGTATTGTTAGCATCAGCGTTGCTTGCAGCTCCGCCTAAACTAACATATGAACTCAAAACCCAGCCACCATCAGCCAATTGGTACCAAGTGCCACCATTGATGGTCTTGGTTGCAACGTACTTCGCAGTCTGGCCTTTGACCATGTAACCCTTCACTTGGCTGAAGTTCATATTCTGCCAAACGGTGGTGGCGCCACTTGCGTAAGTGACCGTCAAAGTCCCAGCAGCAGCACTGGTATCAGCACTGCTCGTGTTACTAGAAGTATTGCTGTTATTACTATTATTAGTCGTACTAGTTGATCCGGAGATTTCACCGGACAGATAGGTTTCAGGAACCCAACCGCCATCGGTCGTCTCCAACCATTTCGTACCACCGACTTGCTTTGCTGAGACGAACTCAACAGTTTGGTTCGGTGAGAGATAACGTTTCGCTTTTTGACCTGCGCTAGGGCTGGTCCAAACAGTTGTTGCACCCTCTGTATAAGTAACTTTACGTGTTGCGGCTTGTGTTTCATCCGTCTTCTGTGCTGCTAATGCGGCGGTTGTCAGAACCCCGACGCCCAGCAGTAAAGATGCCATTTTCTTCTTTTGCGCCATAAAATCAATTACCCCTTTTCGAAAAAGCAGACATGAAGCACTCGACTAGTTACAGGTAATCATAACGCTTTAATGTTACGTTTGTGTAACAACAGTAACACACTTCTATGACACAACAGTCACTTTGTGCAGACGATCCCGAAACCCCCGACCAATTCTAGATTTCCAATGTGAAGAAATCTAAAGATTGTTTAAAGAAATTTACGCTTCCACCGCGTCCTTCTCTTCATCGAAGATCGGAGTGACGATCCGTTCAACGTATTGCGCGCTGAGCGGTTGATCGTAGAGACGCTCATCCCCGTTGGTAAACAACTTGGTCGCCGCGATCGCCTGCATTTGTGTCTTGACCTGATCACCTGTTAAGGCTGTGTTCACATCGCTGAGTGTGACGTGATGCTTCTTATCGAAATTGCTTTGGAAATTCAATTGTAATTGCTTCATCTTCTTCTACCTCCGCTTAACCTAAATTGACGATCTGTTTCGTGGTTACTTCCGCATCGACCACCGTCTCGTTGACCCCCAGCGCCGCGATCGCATGACCAAAGGCATTGAGCTGTTCGACAGACGGTTGGGCCACAACCTTGGTAAACCGACGGATCTTCCCGTCTTCAGGCAATTCGTCCCCGATAAAGTTGAATGCAAGTGCAGTTGCTGACCATTCTAATTCCATGATGTTTCCTCCATTGAGTTCTATTGTTAAGCCAATTTCTTGCCGGCGTAAATTGTCTTACACTATTAGTAACGTTTGAGCGACCCCAAAACGGCAAGAAATCTTCCTAAGATTTCAAAAACCTTTTCTGAGTTTCTGAGGTAATATTAATACTATACAGACCGTTTGCCATTTAAAATTCAGCCCTCATCAGACCCGCGATAGAAAAATATTATCATTAACATCACAGGAAACTTGGTCATTTTTACGAAAAAATCTTCAAAAATATTTTTAAAAAATTTGAATTTTGGCCGAAAACTGACCAATTTCGACCAGAATTTGACCCGCGCTTCGGAGAAACGCGCAGAAAATGACCAGATCAGACCCGAAAATTCTCCCGAAAATAGATCAAAATCGGCAAAAAAATCTACCACCAACCAGAAAAATTTCAAAAAAAGCGGCCACCAATTAAAAAACGACCAAAAAAGCGGCCGATTCCGTCCATCAACCGCAAAATTCGCCGCCAAAATCTAAAAAAAAGTGGCTGCCACCACGCAACTGATCTAAAAATCGGCCCCCATTATCGCGAAATTCGACAGGATTACACCAATCAGTCACCGCCAGTGGTCGCCGCGGGCCCGTCAACCACTGCCAAACGTCTAAATCTGACCACCTGGCTTATCTCTGGCCTGGCCCGCCCAATCATCCTCCACAGGTAAGAACGTGCCTAAATGACGTTTAAACGTGTTTAAACCGCCGTAAAATGAGCGCAAAACTAAAGTCAACGCGCTGAACGAGTAATGAGTTTAACGAACTGAACCGAACTTAACGGGCTGAACGGTGGACTGAACGGAAATTAACGATGTTGAACGAGACTTAACAGAGTTCAGCGAGCTTAGCAGAACTTAATGACCCTAACAAGCCTAACCACCTTCACCAACAAACGGCTAGACCCGCAAAATCAAGCCAGCCCCCCCTGTCGGCTCCACCCCATAAATCGCCTGACCAACGCCCCTGCCCCTATTGGTCGTGGTACCATCGGCTTAACAAGCAACACCTGACTGGCGCTGGTCACAGCTGAACTTAGCAATCTGGGTGCTGACTGATGAAGAATTGGAGGTTAGACTCATGACAGACGAGTATTCTAGCAAAGATGGCCGGCAGAGAACCGTGGGCTCGGTCGCCGACTACATCAAACAGATCATTCAGTTGGAACAGGACGCCAACTTGGTCAGCTCGGAGAAATTACTCTACCGCGGGGAGAATCGACTCTACCCAACAACCTTACCTGGTCTTTATCGCGATCCTAATTACATCAAATACGAAGACCGACTCCTCACTGAAATGCGACCCTTGAGCCCCAAGCGCTTCATTGCTGGCACGCCCTTTATCTCAACCTTGGCCCGTTTACAGCACCATGGCTTGCCCACTCGCACCTTAGACCTGACCGGAAATGCTCTGATTGCGCTCTACTTCGCCTGTGAAGGCGGTTCTCAGACCATTAGCAACAAGTGCAGCGCCACTGTTGACTCTAACGTTAACCAGACAGACCCCAATACCGGACGCGTCCTGATCTTTCGCGGCAATTCTCGACCTGAACCAGCGCAACCAGGAACCGCTGTGGATGCTGACTGGGACCAATTCACTACGCCGCAACACCGCCCCTCCCTCAAAACAGTCGCCAGCGATACTGTAGCAATCACCGCCAACTTAGCGCGCTTGGACCTTGACCACAAGGCGCTGTTGTTCAACGCCTTCCGCCGGACAATGCCCCACGGCTTCCGACCGTTCACCTGCTGTCAATCCCAGCACCAATCCTTCCCCAAAATGCGACCATTGCCAGTTCAACCAAACCAAGTAGCAGACCCGCTCAAGCAACGGCTAACCGACCTCCAGCAACAATATGATCTGGCCTTCACTGCCATCAGACAGTTAAGCCCCCGCCAACTCAAGCACTGGCGCCAACGCTTCAATGCGGAGACGGACGTCATCTATCTGATCCACGAAATCCAACGAGACTGCCCCAACTATAACCACCAGATCATTCCCCTAGACCTGTATCGGGACACGATCGTCCGCCTAGACCAGAACGATCCCCGGATAACACGCCAAGATGGCTATCTTCTCCTCTGCGGTGACCTGTTCACCGTCGTCAATTACCAAGACACCAGCGATCCAAACGACGACAAGTTCCAGTGGGCTCAAGCAGAGATCACCTTCCGAATCAATCAGTTGCGCCTACACCTACCCGCAACAACCAGTGACGCCCAACCAACCGCCATCGACCTCCTGATCCCAGACAAACTCAAACCTACAATTCTCCAAGAGCTAGCTGTCCTCGGCATCTCCGAAGCAACCGTCTACCCCGACATCGATCATCAGGCCCACACCGTTCGCGAGCTGGTCAGTCGCTGGGACAAGTCAATCGAGAAATAAGGGTAGCTGAGTCAGGCGGTTTGTTGACCATCAGCTCCCGGCTAAAACACAATATTCAAAATTGCAGATAGAAAAAGGGTCCAGGCGTAATTGAAAAGCGCCTGAACCTTTAATTTATCGAAAGCCATAAAGACTTGATGGTGAACGAAAATCCAGATGACAGTTCACGTTGAATCGATAATTCGAACAAAAAAACAATCCTACCGAAGTAGGATTGCCATGAAATCAATGATTATTTTTCTGAGAACTTAGCGTAATCGTTGCTAACCCATTGGTTGCCGCCAAGGTTGTAGTAAGTAGTACCCTTGATTGTAATCTTCTTGAATACTTTCCAAGCAGTACCATGAGCTAATTTCTTAGCTTTGCCGTTCGCATCGCGAACGATCTTGCCATCTTTGTAGCTATCCCATACTTGAATGCCGTAACCAGGGACGTAGCTGATTTCAACAACACCAGAAACTTTCTCTTCTGTAGGAACTTCTGCTGCTGCAGTGACATTAATGTTACGAGTAACTGTAGCATTGATTTCTTTAATTGCTCCATCTTCACTTACACTTGGGGTTGCAGAAACCTCAAAGCCATTACCTGAAGCACGATATTCTTTGGTTGTGTCATTGAATAGGCTGAACTTGACGCCATTCACTGAAGAATCAGCCAAGCTAAACTTCGCATCCAAGCTCTTAAGTGCTGTATCATCAAGACGCAATGTATAGCGTTGATAAGCAGTGCCAGCTTTGACAAACTTGCCGCCAGAAACAAGATCACTCGATACAATCGATGACATTGCAGTCATGTATTGACCCAAGTTAAGTGAAGCACCAGTATCAGAGGTAGCCTTCAAATCTGAAGTAACACCGTTATAGTCTTCGAACCCTTTTGTGCTATCGCCAATAACTGCTGATAAAGGAGCTGTAAACTGAACAGAAGCACTCTTAACAACTGTTGCAGCTGCATCTGGTGTATAAGTCAATTGATACGTGTTTGATTGTTTTTCATCATACTTCGTATCATCATCCTTGCTTTTAGTAAAGACAGTCACTTTAATGTTAACTGAACCACCATTTTTACGTAGTTGCTCGATTGCTTGCTTTGAGCTTGCGCCTGGCGTAGCCGAAATTGAGTAGAAATAGGTCGAAATGTCAGCATCAGAATTGAGTTTTGCATTCTTAGCCTTCAATAAGCCTAAAATTTTATTATCATTACCGCCATCTGCTGCGAATTCCTTCTTATCGACAAAGCCTTGACCTTCTCCGGGATCCAGAATGCTATCAAGGTCATCTGCAGTTACAGTCTTTGATCCCAAGAAACTCATGTAAGTGTTCATATCATCAGCAGCTTTATCCTCTGCTGAAACTGCTGCTGAAACAACTGATACATTGCTTGCTGCAGAAAGTGCTGGTGCAGCAACTGGTGCTACTAATAGTAAAGCTGCGGCGCAAAGGCCGACATAACGTAACTTAGAATTTTTCTTCATTACTTATTCCCTCCAAGAGACAATCTTATTATTAATTAACAAAGCTAATTGTAGCATTTAGTAATTGCTCGTGCAACCCTTTTATCGCTTAAAAGTGATTAAAGTTGCATTTTTTAGCCAAAGAAAGCCGCAAACCGAACTATTTCACCATTTAGCGACCGGTCAAGATAATCTAAATGAGAAATAGCCGAATTCCGTGGCACGAGCTTGTGGCAAACTAATGCTTACCTGTATCATAGAACTTTTTTGGATAAAATGATAGTTCTTTTTTGGTTTTTTTATCCATTGGTGCTGGGAATTCGCGGCATTTCATGTGATTTATACGACTAATGTTGGTGAAAGTGTGGACGGGCGTAGATGAAAGTTTGATAATGACAAGGTTTGACCGTTTCGATGCTGGAAGTGCTTTATACAGATTCCTATTCAGAAGAAGTTGACTAGTATGCCCAGTTAATCATTGGCTTTCAGCGCGGCGATCATATCAATCGCCTTTAAATGGCGGTGGGTCACAAACATGACGATGATCGTAAAGAGAATGGTCATGGTGATCGCCACGGCGTAACCGAGGAAACTGATTGTTAAGGGGAAGACCACTTGGCTGGTGGCGGCTTGGTGCAAGATGAAGAGCGTCAGGAGATTACCGAAGCCTAAGCCCAAGATGATGCCCAGGATCGTCAAGATCAGGTTCTCGCGGACGATGTACATGGTGACTTCCCGGTCGTAGAAGCCCAGGACTTTGATCGTGGACAATTCGCGGATCCGTTCGGAGACGTTGATGTTGGTTAGGTTGTATAAGACGATGAAGGTCAAGAGTCCGGACAGGAGGATGAAGATCACCACGATCAGTTGTAACATTTGCGTTTGGCGGTCAGCGGCGGCTTGTTGGGTGGACAGGTAGCTGACGTTGACGACTTGCTTGGTGGCCAGCAGTTGTTGGGCCAAGTCTTGTTCTTGGGCGCTGGTGGCCGACTTGGTCCGGACCAGCCAGGTGTTGATCTGGTCCCGGTCGGCGGCGACTTGGTGCAAGTAGCCGCGGCTGAAGTAAATGAAATGGCCAGCGTAATTGGTGGTCACGCCGCGCAATTTCGCTTGGAAGCGGACGCCATCGCTGGCTTGGACGGTGAACTGATCGCCTACCGTCAGTTCCAGGAGTTGGGCGGTTTTGGCGCTGAGGATGACGCCATTCTTGTCGGGTAAGGGGCCGGTCAATGCCATGTAACGCTGGAACTTGGCTGGTTGGGCGGCGGCGTATAAGGTGACGGCGTCGACTTGCTGACCAGCGGCGCGCAAATTGACTTGTTCAGCGTGGACCGGGAGCTTGCTTTGGTAGCGGCTGTCGGCGGCCAGGACTTGGGCGGCTTTGGGCGCGCTGGTTTTGGTAGTGGTGACGACGGCTTGGTAGTGGATGATCTCGCTGAATTGGCGCTCACTGGAGGCGGCAATGGAATCGCGAATACCGAAGCCGGCCAGGATCAGTCCGGTGCCGCCGGCGATGCCTAAGATGCCCATCCACATCCGGGATTTGAAGCGGAAGAGGTTGCGGTAGCTGACTTTGCGGTTGAAGCTGAGGTGTCGCCAGAGAGGTTTGATTTTCTCCAGGAGGATCTCTTTACCGGCTTTCGGCGCTCGTGGTAACAACAGCGCGGCTGGGCGTTCCCGCAATTCGCGGCTAATGGCGATCCCGACGGCGCCTAACGTGGCGAAGGCTGCCAACAAGGAGGCGATGGCAATCGTGCTGGGGATGTACAGAACACCGTGGTCGGGTAAGCTGAATTGATTCTGCATCATTTTGAAGATGATTCGCGGCAGGGTCTCGGTGCCAATGATCACCCCAGCCACGCTCCCGCACAAAGCGGCCAACAGCGCGTAGGTCAAGTAGCCGCGGCCGATTTCCCGGCGGGTGTAGCCCAGCGCCTTCATGGTGCCGATCTGCAGGCGGTCTTCTTCGATCATCCGGGTCATGGTGGTGAAGGTGACCAGGATGGCGATCAGGAAGAAGATCAGGGGGAAGACGTTGGCGATGGCTTGGATGCGCTCGGCTAATTCGCCGTAACTGCTGTAACCAGGGAGAGCTTGGCGGTCATTGAAATAATACTGGGTGTTGATCTGCGCCTTGGCTTGCTGGCGGGCTTGCTGGAGCTTGGTGGCCGCCGCGGTCAATTGTTGGGCTTGGGCGGTCAATTGAGTCTGTTGGGTCTTAAGCGCCGCTTGTTGAGCGGCCAAAGTGGCTTGTTGGCTGGCGCTAAGTTGGTCACTGGCGGCCAGTTGTTGGTCCAGTTGTTGCTGCTGGGCGGTCAGTTGGGCTTGAGCGCTGGTGACTTGTTGCTGGCTGGCGGTCAGTTGGTCCTGCTGTTTAGCTAGTTTCGCCTTGATCAGGGCGAATAAGGCCGCGTTGCGCTGGGCCGCCCGCCCTTTGAAGATCTTTTTGAGCCGTTTGGTGGCTTGGGTGCTTTTGTCCTGATAGGTGTCTTGGAAGGGATTCAGCTTGGTCAAGGACGCCACTTGCAAGTAGAGGACGCTGTAAACCTGGTTGCTGAAATTCTGCGCGGTGACGCAAGCGAAATAGTCCACGGTGCCGGCGCCAATGGTGGTGGTGCCTCGGGCGGTGCGGTCAATGAACAGCGGTGACCGGGCGAATCCGACGATGCGAAACTGCTGGCGGGCCAAGCCGCTGGTCTGCTGAAACTTGTAAGTCTGGCCCAGTCGATAACCTGCTCGCTGGGCCTGCTCGTCCAGAATGATCTCGTTGGCTTTAGTGGGCCGGCGACCGGCCAAGACCTGGAGCTGATTCAAGTCCTGGGGCAGGCTCATTAAATGGACCGTGCGATGATTACTGGCGGTCAGCGCGTCGACGGACTTGCCCGCCTCGACTTTGGCGCCGGTGAGTTTCTCCGCCAATTTAACGTCGGTTTCGGTCAGACCGGTGGTGGAAATGATTTGCAGATCGCTGGCCTGTTTATTGGTGAAATACGTTTGGGCGTTGTTGTAGAGCACGGGGCCGCTGGATTTGATGCCCACATACAGGAGCACCCCTAACATCATGATCAGAATGATCGCGACGAAGCGGCCCCAGTTGGTTTGGATGCGGCGCTTCAGCAATTGGCGCTGCAAACGGCGCTGGCTGGTCGGCATGGTTTTCTTCCCCATTTGGCTCACCATTCGATCGCCGTGATCGGCGTGGGCGTGGGATTGGTGGTGATTTCCCGGACTTTGGCGTCGTTGATTTTGATCACCCGGTCAGCCATGGGCGCCAGCGCCGCGTTATGGGTGATGATCACCACGGTTTGCCCTTGTTGATGGCTGACGTCTTGCAACAACTGCAACACCTGTTTCCCGGTTTGATAATCCAACGCCCCTGTCGGCTCATCGGCCAAGAGTAACTTGGGATTCTTCGCTAACGCCCGGGCGATTGCCACCCGCTGTTGCTCTCCACCAGAAAGTTGCGCCGGGAAATTGTCCAAGCGCTGGCCCAAGCCGACATTTTCCAACACCGTGCTGGGATCCAAGGCGTCCGGCGCCACCGCGGTCGCCAACTCCACATTCTCCAACGCCGTCAGATTCGGAATCAAGTTATAAAATTGGAACACAAAGCCCACGTCGGTGCGGCGATAGCTGGTCAATTGGCGGTCGTTGTAGCTGGCAATGTCAGCGCCATCGATCAGCACTTGGCCGGATGTCGGTTTGTCCATGCCGCCGAGAATGTTCAAGACGGTGGATTTGCCTGCGCCACTGGGGCCGAGGATCACCGCCAGCTCGCCCTTTTTGATGGTGAAGTTCAATTTGTCGTTGGCGGTGATGGTGGTGCTGCCCATTTGGTACTGCTTGGTTTCGTCGACCACTTGAATGTAATCTGTCATCTTAACTACCTCGTCTCTGGATTTGCGGATCGCGGTCCACACAACTCAATTATAGTCTAACTGCGGCGGAATTGTGAACGCTTGCTTTCCGAAAAGTATTTGATGACGGTTGTGACGCGCAGCCGGAGCTGCGCTGGGGCAGCACTGCGTTGTTAAAAGTAGGTTGGCCGCAGCTTGCGCTGCGCGTGGCGTTGGTGGTTGGCAGGTGTGGTGGGGCTCCAGGTCGGGCTGGGGGTGGTGGAACGCGGCGGGCACGATTTTTAGCTTTTCGGAAACCCACCGAAAATCTCAAAACTCGGCCTTATTGTAGGCGATAAATCGCCAACAATAATATCGCGGCTGACTCACCCCCAGCCCGACCTTCCGCCAACTAGTAAACGGCCCACCAACGCCACGCTCCGCTCCAGCCGCTCAACGTTTTAACAGACGTTTGAGCACTCACGCCGACGAATAAGCTGTCGTCAATCGGTGGGGAGCCACGTAATTTACGGCCGTGGTTAGTGGGTACTAGTTTTAAATTGGTGACTCCGGGACAGTTTGCTTGATGAACTGAGGCAAGTTCTTGGGTGGGAATCGGCGGAATCGATCGGCTTCCACTCAGGAATTGTCTAGGGAGCAGCCAAGGATGTCCGGTTAACGTAAACTATCCACCCCAAATTGAGCAATTTTATCGTCTGGCGCCAAACTCGGATTTTGACTGGCGCATGCATAGCTGTACTAGACAAGATTCATCCGGCGATAAGGCGCGACAGATCAAGGTTCCCGAGCATTCTCGGATGGGAATTGTTGCGAAAACCTTCTATTTTAAAATATTCAATGGACACTATTTCGGTGATCACAGTGGCGCCGGCAAGTCTCTGCGGTTGTCCTATCGCCGCGTCAAACTGTTGGCCTTCAAGGGTTTCCCGTTCGTCGGCGTTCAGGTTGGTCAGCGTAATTGGATCAATGATCTGGGGTGTGGTTGATGCGCCCAGGTAAATATCGCTGACACATCCAACTGGGTTTTAATTTTCCCAATAACCGCTTCCATTTGCGAAACGAGTTTGGACCCTTGCTTAGGCTTCAGCGAAACGATTTCCCGCGCCAGCCATTGGGTGACCACATAAGCATCGAGCTTGGTCAAATTAGCGCCTCTCAGCCCCTTGATGACCTTGAACCTGATTTCTCGGTACCCCGCGATAAAGCCAATGCTAACACCCGCTTCTGTGTATCTGTCAGCGTAACAGCCGCTTTGACCTTGCCATCAAAAACAATCCCAGATATTTTGCCATCAGAGGAACGATTCAATTATGGGATGCCACTAGCAGAATAACGATTCGATGCTTGGATTTCGCTATCAGGAGAGTGATTTGACGCTTGGATCTTGCCATCAGGACGGTCATTATTGGGCGAGATTGGCCTGTGGTGAAATCCGATCAGTCGCGGTAAAAGTCCAAACTAAAAAACACCCAAAAAATTTGAGTGTTTTCCGTCGGGATTGCGTATTTAGTTAAGTAGGATTTTTGCATTCGCTTGTAAACTAATCGCGCCGTTTGCGGGCAACAATGACCGCCACTGCCACGACGCCAGCCAAAGCCACGCCCGCCGCGCTCAACCAAGTTGCCAAGACATGATGACGCTCGCCAGTTTGCGGCAAAGTCGTTTTGGTGGTTACTCCGGTCGCCGGGAGAACTGGCTTAACCGCCGTTGTTGGGTCAGTTACTGGGTCGGTTGTCGGCTTCTCCTGATCGCCGCCAGTTTCGCCACCCGTGATCGGCAACGTCGGCCGCTCTGGATCCGTCGGCGTGGTCGGATTGGTGGTGTCTGGATCGGTTGGATCTGGATCAGTTGGGTCGGTTGGATCGGGATCGGTTGGATTTGTTGGATCGGTTGGATCGGTGGTTCCGGGATCAGTCGGGTCTGGATCCGGGATAACTACTGATGCGTTCTTCTTATATGTGAACGTGATCTCGCTGTCGGTGCCGTAAGTGACGGTTTCCTTGTCTTTGCCATTGACGGTGTAACCGTTAATTTCCGGTGCTTCAATATCGGTCATTGTACCAATAACGCCTGATTGAGTTTCAGTGCCAATTTCTTTCCCATTCTCATCCACACTTTTGACGGTGATACTGGCTTGTTTCAGTGTGTACTTCAAGGTCACCGATGTTTTCCCTGCTTCCAAAGGCAAGACCAAGGTCCCACCAGTTCCAAGGGTGTAGTCCTTGGACAGTTCATAATTGCCGATTTCCGCTAAGTTAGTCGCAGGAATCGTGACCGAGGTTGCGCCGGGATCGACTTCAACTGTTGTCGGTGTACCGATTGGTGAGCCATCTGGATCTTGATAGTTGATGGTGATGGTGGTTGTTTCCTTAGCATTCTGGAAATCGCCAAGCTTGTCCAATAATGCGTTGATGACAGCTACATAATGGAAATAGCCTTTCGATTCCGGCTTCGCAATTAAATCAGCACCATCAGCTAATGCTTGCTTCAGTGCAACACCCTCTGCTGTAGATTGTGCTGTCGGTTTCGAGTCATAATATGTTTGTACGTTAGGCTCGACAAATTCTAATATCTTGATCCAACCCGGTAGTGCATTGTCTACAGTAGATGCTAAATGGTTTGGATCAATTATCTCCTCAATCCCTCTAACAAGATTATCGGCAGCGGAATATGTGTGAGCCATCCCCCCTTCTATCATCTGACGATAGCTATCTGCATTTGTTCTCATATTGTCAACAATTTTGGGATGTGATTTGCCTGAAGAATCCGTAACCATATTTGTGATGTAGAGATAGATATATTCAGCATCAGCATAGAACACAGGACCTTTTTGATGTGCTTGATTGGGGAAATAACGATAGACTTTCGATACTAATTCATTGGCTTGGTCTGCAACTTTTTGACCGTCAACTAGTGCCTTATCAATTCGATCTACCAATCCCTGCTTCTCATCATCAGTTAAATCGGCCGCCTGCGCTGTCTCTATCTGCGAGCCTGCACCGAGTTCTGGAACCACGACCGCGGCCCCCGCCGCTAAACCCATTGCCAGCAAAATCGTGCCGGCTTGCGTAAATTTGTTTGTTGCTTTTTTCATAGTCGAAACCCCCAAGATTATTTCCAATAATTTCGTTGCTGTGGAACTGGTTTAAGTATATTTTCCTTGTCGTTGCTTATGTTGTTGAACGCCTAAAGCCTACCACGTTTGCGATCGCCGCGGCGATTTCACCACCATTCTTTCACGAAAAAACGTTGCGGGCCGCTGGTGCAAATCGCTAACCGAAAGTCAGCGAAACCGCTATACTGAACGAAAGGAGGTTTTAGCTAATGTCAATTTATGATTTCGATGTGACGCTTGAAGATGGGACGACCTATTCGCTGGATCGCTACCGCGGCCAGGTGTTGGTGATCGTCAATACGGCGACCAAGTGTGGCTATACGCCGCAGTTTGGTCCTTTAGAAGAGTTGTACAAGAAGTATCATGATCAAGGTTTGACGGTGTTGGGTTTTCCTTCCAATCAGTTCAAGCAGGAGCTGAAGTCCAGTGCGGACGCGGCCCAGGCTTGCCGAACGACTTACGGGGTAACGTTCCCGATGCATCAGATCGCACCTGTCAATGGCAAGGAGGCGCAACCGCTGTTCCACTACTTGACCAAGGAAAGTGGCGCTGATTTCGAAGGTCGGATCCGTTGGAACTTTACCAAGTTTCTGATTGGTCGCGATGGCAATGTGGTCCAACGGTTTGACACCCGGATCAAGCCAGAAGAAATGGTGCCGGCGATCGAAGCGGCCTTAGCAGTCAAGGCTTGATTTTGTAAAGTGATCGCGCACAGCCGCGCATGTTCGGCGAAGGTAGCCCTAGTTTGGGGCTATTTTTTTCTGCCCGCAACTTGTTCTGCTGGAAAAGACTGAGATTGAAAGTAGATTGCCCGCAGCTTGCGCTGCGCGTGGCGTTGGTGGATTGCAGATGTGGTGGGGCTCCAGGTCGGGCTGGGGGTGGTGGAAGGCGGCGGGCACGATTTTGAGCTTTTCGGAAGTGCACCGAAAATCTCAAAACTCGGCCTTATTGTAGGCGATAAATCGCCAACAATAATATCGCGGCTGACTCACCCCCAGCCCGACCTTCCGCCAACTAGTAAACGGACCACCAACGCCACGCTCCGCTCCAGCCGCTCAACGTTTTAACAGCCGTTTGAGCGCTCACGCCGCCTGACAAACTATGGCCAATAGATACAGGTTCACGCAATTGACGACCATGACCAATGGTGACACTGTTCAAATCAGCGGTCCCCAATGCGGTCTATCTAATGAACTAGGGCAAAATCTTGACGAATCAACTGAATCCGTTGGTGTCGCTGTACCACTCTAAAAATGGGCATTTCTTTGACCTCTCGCTTGCAAAAGAACTTCGCTAAATATCCATCTTCGATTGCTGATTGGCTCAATTCTGCCTAGCAACCGGCTGGGACTGCGCGGCTCAGTGGTGAAATTGTCCTTGGCGGCTTTGCCGCTTAGGACAAGGCTCGATTTGAAGACAATTCCCGCTTTTGGAATTGGCTTCAAACGACGCCCACCACGTTCCAGTCCGCAACAGCAGTCCCAGCCGGTTGCGCTCACGCGCAACACCCACCACACCCGCAATCCAGCGAAAAACTATTTTTCACCGTTTTTTTGACGAAAGAGTCGGGAAATAAAAAAAGGCCACATTCAAGTCGCGAAACGCGCTTGTCTGCAGCCAACGCAACTCAGATCACCGGGGGGCGGTACTTAAGTTGCCTCGGGGGACATGACTGGTGGAAACGAAGCGATTCGCTGGGAACCGCAAGAAATCGGGCGTAACAACAAATAAGCGAGTCGACCCGTCAAACTTATCATGACTCTGCGACCCGCTCAGCTAGGGCGAGCTTCTTAAACTAAAAACTTGAAAACAAACGCAAATCATCAACGCGATCTTAAGAATCGCCCGCTCGTTTGCTCCGATTCAACTAACTATTGAAATTTGAAATTCACTGGAAACTGACGCGAAACCCGCCAAAAAGCACCTAACAAAGTCAGATGATCATTGACCACACGAAATAATCGTCGTGCTTTCAGTAGTTAGTTCGATCGGAGCAAACACCGATTTGTCTGATATGGCAACATCCTTTCATCATGCTCTGAATTGAAGTCGCTCCCGGTGGCACCGGCCGACGCTCACAAGTCAGCATCGTACTTCCCCCGCGCTTGTGATCAGAACGCGCCAACCCCCATTGACGTGACGACCGCATCCCCCGAATTGGTCATCTGGTTCTCGATCGGCACGGTGCCACCGAACAGATGATTCGCTGCCTAAGCAACTGAATGTTGAAGCGCTCCGCAAAATGCTTCGTTTGAAAATATTCCTGAGACTGGTGATTCCCCACGAACAACCAGCCTCACCGCTAATGAATTTGATGCCGCTCGCGAAACTGTGAATTGACGCGAATTATGCAACGTTGTTTACTTGACGATTCGTTGGCGCGGACACACTTGTTACTTCCCCCGTAACTTTGAAGTCTGTTCCGCTAACGCAACTAACCATCTCGGCATCGAAAGTCCCGCTCGCTGAAGATTCCCCCGAATTATTCAGACAAGTTGCGACGTTCCCCAAAACGTCAACTCTCGATTCCCCGCAGCCGATGTCCCGCATTTAACGTTTCTCGTCTAATCTCGCGAAATCATTAACGCGTTTGATCTTAACCACAAATTGATTATATCATACTTTATTCATAATTGGTTACAATTTCTTCAATCTTTTGGGGAAAAGTTTGGCGGTCAATAAATTATTCGTTATTCAAATTCTATATTACTAATTTATTCAAATATAACGATTAAATACAATGGAAAAGCCGTATTTCCCGTGCTACCACCGCCCTAATATCGATCGAACCAATTTTCGATCGGATCAAATGGCGATTTTTGTCATCGACAAGAAGTCCATTGAAAAACGTCTCAGTTATGTTGTCTTATCAGTGTTTCAGTCGCCCACCCCATTCCTTCCCTCCACAAAATTAAGTCCTCCAGAACCGTGGAACTAATGTCGGCTTACGATTCGACTCATCATTTGTGACTTATTTGTGACTTTATTATGCGTTATGCGCGATTATATTCGTTATATTCGGTGAAAGCGTAATTACTTTATTGAAATATTTTTTGTAAGCGGAAGTTTCATAAATTGGTCTAGTTGGTGTTGAGGACGTTTTCATAACAATTATCAATAAAAATTCACACTTTTACTGGTTAAAGAGGGTTGATCTTGTCAAGGCGTCCACAAACTTCAGCGCACGAATCGTACAGTTTCATTGGCTTCTTCTGGACATTGCTTGGGGCCTTCTCGCAGTTACAGGTAAATTGCGCAAACACCCGAAAATAGATTTTGTACAATTTTTATTCATTTTTTATATAGAAGCGGTCCGCTAGCGGACATTATCTTTCCACTTGACTGACCACCAAAAAAGCCAGACCGGCACTGATTGGCGGTCTGACTTTGAAGTTGAGATTCAGTTTTTTGGTGGCGGGCACTGGCTAGCCTTGCTTGTGGGGTGGCACCTGGTCCCGCGCGGGTTGGCTGGCGAATTTGCGGATGATCGGCAGTAGTTTGAAGCTGTCGATCACGTAACTGCTGTGGGTTTCTTTGGGCAGGATCATTAGGCTACTGTCGGGGATCTGGTCGGCGATGTAGCGGGTGTGGCTGATTTTGACGGCGTCTTTCTCACCAGCCATGACCAGCGTGGGGATCTGGATCCGTTGCAGGTCGGCCTTGGTGATGTTGGGCTCGGTGTTCAGCAGGCGCACTTCTGGCCGCCGCGACCACAAATGGACGTTCCAGGCGAGAAAGCGGTCTTTGCTGTGGAGGCCGTTGGGGTTCAAGTTGGCGCCGCTGACCATCAGTTTGCCCAGCAGGTCGGGATGCTGGCTCGCCACCAGCAGGCCAATAATGCCGCCATCGCTGAAGCCGTAGAGCAGCGGCTTTTCTAACTTGAGCTGTTTGATGAAGTCGACCACGTCATTGGCCATCTCCTGATAGTGGATTTCTTTGACGGGGGCACTTTTGCCATGGCCGCGGTTGTCCAGCGCGAAGACTTGGAAATAGGCGCTCAAGGTCGGCAACAATTTGTCGAAAATCTGATGGCTTTCGCCGTTACCATGTAACAAAATCAGCGGTTGGCCCTGGCCGCTTTGCACGTAATATAGTGTCGTATGATTGACTCTGATTTCCATTTTTCAACGCCCCTGTTTTTCTATGACGAATAGTTGCTTTTCCTGTTCCTTTGCCTGCTTTATCGCTATAATTTAGGTAAAAGGAGTGATTGTCATGTCTGAAGATGTCTTCTTTAACCCTGGCGACGCGATCGCCAACGCTCACGATTTCGCTGGTGCCATGCAAAGCGCCGAGATTTTCAAGCAAAAGGCGCCGTTGCAATCACCTTTGATCATTGTGGAAGCCGCGGATAGGAAAGACGCGTTCGCGGTCTACTTTGAAAAGGATGCCCACATTGCCAGCAAGCGGGATGTGCCCGTGATTCAATATCACATCCGCCAACGTTTGGAACCGTGATTTGCGCTAGGCTTGGCTGTCAGTTTGACGTAAATTTTCGTTCAGCGTCGCTTTTTCTAGCTTAGTATAACTTTTTCTAGTTTAGTGGAGCGTCATGTCTTCGCGCTGGCTCAAGTCCGCTTGGCGGGTCCAATCGTAACGCGCCAACGCTTTCGCCTGGCGATTCAGCGCGAAGGACCTGGTCGCCCGCCCTAATATCGGCGTCGACTGCTTGATCGGCAATTGACGCAGTTTATTCTTTTGCGGCTGTGATTCAATGGTGATCGCGGCCTTTTTGTGCATGGCGGTTTTCTTTTTAGGCGTGGCGGTTTGGCGATTCTCAGGTCGATTCAACTCGCGGAAAATCCGGAAATTCGCCAAGAAATTGTCAGGCACCTTCTGCAAATCGAAGGCATGGACGATACTGTCGGCCCGTTGCACATAATGATACAGTGGTTTGGTATCGAAGTAGAAGCGCTCGCCTTGATTGCTATACTGAATGTTGAACAGCTGATCTTCCATCAAGCCTAGATCCGTATCAAAAGCCAGTTGATGTTGCCGAATCAAGGCCGTTCGATACGCTTTGTTCCAAGTATAGCCGCGGACACTGCCACCTAATTTCAAAATCCGATTTTGTAACTCTTTTCGGCTCAAAATGCCCGATTCCACTTTACTGGCGGCACTGCGGCCAGGCGGATCAATGAAATAACCGCAGCTGACCAGGTCCGCTTCGAAATATTGGAGATTTTTGACCATGAAGGCGACATAATCCCGTTCGACCCAGTCGTCCCCATCGATAAAAGTCAGAAATTCCCCGCGGGCTAAGGACATGCCCGCATTGCGCGCGGCAGAAATACCGCGGTTTTCTTGATGGAGGACTTCGATGCGGCGGTCATGAGCGTGCCAATAGTCGATGCGGTCGCTGGTACCGTCATCGGAGCCGTCATCAACGAGAATGATCTGTAAGTTGGGATAGGTTTGGTTTATAATCGTGCGCAACGCGCGGTCGAGATACGAACGGACGTTGTATAAGGGCATGATAATGCTGAATAAAGGATTTAGCGACATGGGCAACCAGCCTTTCGTTTCTTGTCTTCAATTATATACGACTAAACTTGAAACACAAGCGGCGCGCAAGCCACCCCCACCAAAAGCGTTGCGGACCAACGGGCCGCTCCGCTACTTAGACTGGTTGAAAGTAGGTTGGTCGCAGCTTGCGCTGCGCTTGGCGTTGGTGGTGAACAGATGTGGTGAAGCTCCAGGTCGGGCTGGGGGTGGTGGAACGCGGCGGGCACGATTTTGAGCTTTTCGGAAACCCACCGAAAATCTCAAAACTCGGCCTTATTGTAGGCGATAAATCGCCAACAATAATATCGCGGCTGACTCACCCCCAGCCCGACCTTCCGCCAGACGAGTAAACAGACCACCAACGCCACGCTCCGCTCAACGTAACCTTATTCATTGAAGCACTCACGCCGACTGGCAAGCTATGGTCGATTGATGAGGAGCCACGCAATCGACGACCGTGGTTAGTGGTCACAAGCTTTAAATTGGTGACACCAGAATAGTCTGTCTGATGAACTAAGGAAGTTCTTGATGAATCAGCTGGATCGGTCGGTTTCCACCTAGTGGATCGTTCAGGAAACAAGTAGAGATGTTCAGCCTACTCAAAGTGTTCCGACTCCTGATCCAAATTCGTTGGCATTGCCGTACCACCCCCAAAAGGGCGATTGTTTGACCTCAATCTTGCAAAAGCGCTTCGTCTGATATACAACTTCGATTGCAGATAGGCTCAATTCTGTTCAGCAACCGGCTGGGACTGCGCGGCTCAGTGGTGAAATTGTCCTTGGCGGCTTTGCCGCTTAGGACAAGGCTCGATTTTGAGACAAGCCGCGGGTTTTGCGGATTGGCTCAAAACGACGCCCACCACGTTCCAGTCCGCAACAGCAGTCCCAGCCGGTTGCGCTCACGCGCAACACCCACCCACACCCGCAATCAAGCACCAAACATTCAATAGCAACCAAAACCATTTTTCAAATTCTAGATTTGGAGGTATTGTAATGACAACTCAAGAACACTCAAAACGCGTGATCGACCTGTTAGGCACAGTCAATTTCCGCGACTTAGGCGGTTACCGCAACACCCACGATCAAGTCGTCCAGTGGCGCCGGATTTTCCGCGCGGCCTCGCTGGGTGGGTTGACCCCCGAGGATCAAACTTTGCTGGCGGATTTGCAGGTGACTAAAGATGTGGATTTGCGCTCACCGGCAGAGCAATCTGGTTATCCTGATCAAAATTGGCCTGGCGTTCAGTTGGTTCGCGATCCGGTCTACCCCACTTCTGGTTTTGGTCGGCTAATGAATCATGGTCCTTTCGCGCGCCTGCGCTTCAATCGGCATCGCCGACCACAACTGCAGGATCCAGTGGCGCAAATTTACCAAAATGTGGTTTTGAACGAACATAGTCAACAAGCTTTCGCCACGGTTTTCCGGCAATTATTGAGTTTGCCGGAAGATCAGGCGCTGGTTTTCCACTGCGCGGCGGGCAAGGATCGGACGGGGATGACCGCGGCCCTGATTTTACTGGCGCTGGAGGTGCCGGAAGCGGTGATTGTCCAAGATTACTTGTTGACCAACGATTTGTACAACTTTCCTGATGGCGCGGCGGTCAGCGATGATGAAGTGGCAACGGCGGTGGCGCAAATGAACACGCAGACCGGCGACGCGCTATTCATTCAAGGCGTGGTGCAAACGATCGCCCAAGGTTACGGCGGCATCGCCAACTACTGGCGGCAAGGGCTGAAATTAGCGCCCAGCGACTTGAGCCAATTGCGGCGGCAATTCTTAGTCCCAGCAAAATAAGGTGGCATTTTTTCGCGAATATTCGTCACGAACTGACAGACTGGCGCTGACAGGCGGCCAAGCTTGATCTGCCGGTTTTTCTAAGACGCTGGGGCTGATTCCGCCGCCGCGTTGAGCAAGCGTGCTTGTCGCAAAAGTGGCGATTTTCAGCTACGATATAAGGGTAAGCAAACGCTGGACGTGTGCGCCAGCAATCCACGAGGTGAAGATGATGAAATGGCAAAAAATCGCCGGTGTCGCGGTTCCCAGCGCTTTCCTTCTGGGTGTAACGGCGACCAGCGCGGCGTTATATCGTTATGGCTTTGGCCGGATGAAGCAAAAGGAAGCGACGCGGCAGTTGGCGGCGTTCAATCGTAAGAAGCACAGTTGGAGCGCGTGGTATGAGCGCCAGCCGCGCGAAGACTGGTGGCTGTACGATGACGATCCGCAAAATCGCCTGCACGCGCTGTATTTGCCGCACCCGCGACCGACGAAGAAAGTGGTGCTGATCGCCCACGGTTATCACGGCAGCGCCTTAACGATGGCCAGCTATGCCCAAATGTTTCAGGAGCTGGGTTACAATGTGCTGATGCCGGATAATCGGGCCCACGGTGAAAGCGCCGGCGAATGGGTCAATTTCGGTTGGCTGGATCGGCTGGATTATCGGGATTGGTGTCTCGATCTGGTGGATCATTTAGGCCCTGATTGCGAAATTGTCCTGTTCGGCGTCAGTATGGGCGGCGCCATCGTGATGATGATGAGTGGCGAGGTCCTGCCACCACAGGTCAAGGCGATTATTGAGGATTGTGGTTACAGCTCATTACGCGGCGAGTTGGCTTACCAAATGAAGGCCCAGTTTCACTTGCCTGAATTTCCCTTCGTGCCCGTGGCCAACCTGTTCAACCACCTGACCTTGGGCTTCGATTTGAAAGAAGTCGATTCCTTGACCGCGCTGAAAAACAACCGCCGGCCGATTTTCTTCATTCATGGCGAGCGCGATGAGTTCGTCCCCACCGCGATGGTGCTGGAAAACTACGCCGCCACCAGCGCGCCCAAGGAATTGTGGGTCGTGCCCAACGCCGATCACGCCCAAGCTTTCGGTGTCGATCCCCACGCCTACAAACACCATGTCGCCAAGTTCTTGCGGCATTATCTGCACGATGACAGCCGCAAAGTCAATCCTGATCAAGCTACACTTAGCAAGGAGTCCGCGCTAAATTAAGCTATTGGCCCAAGCACGGGGCTTCAATCTCGTGTATTAATCCACCCGCTCGAATCGAAAACACTCGACCGATTTTCCCAACGAGGAAAATTGATCGAGTGTTTTTATTATGGCGTCTTTTCAATAACGAGAACAGGTGAAATTAACGGGCGCGTTAATTCCATTCACAAGTATCAATGCTTACGGCCTGCGCGGATGCCAATGTTTGCGTAAAATCAAAATACCCCACAAAACCACGCCGATTAATAAGGCTACACCCCAAAATGGTGACCATTCCTGTTCACCGGCCGCTGGCAGCTTGGCGGTACCCCCCGCATCATGATCAGGTTGGTTCGCATCCGGATTTGGGACTGTTGGTGTTGTGCCGCCCCCATTTTCATCAGAACCCGGATTCTCTGGGTCTTCAGGATCTGGGTCTGGATTCGGTTCCGGGTCTGGATTTGGATTTGGATCCGGGTCTGGATTCGGTTCCGGGTCTGGATTTGGATTTGGATCCGGGTCTGGATTCGGTTCCGGGTCTGGGTCTGGGTCTGGATCCGGATCACTTGGTTTATCGTAAGTTAGTCGCATTTTATTAAGATCTGCGTCGCTCAAGTGAAGCGCCGCCATCGCCGCTTTAAACTCTGCCATGGTCATAGTTGTGGCCTCCGAGAGTTGACCAGATGCGTCTGCGGTTTGTTTTGTGACCTGATCAGCGGCAAAACGGTAAATAATATTGTGCTTAGTCTTGGTAGTGACCATTTCTAGGTTCAATTCTCGCAGGGTGTAGCCATTTTTTTCATAAATGAGCCAAGGTTGCACGTCGATAATCGGATCATCCGTATGCTCGCCTTCATCTTGAACAGGAATTGATATCTTCGTCTGCTCGTTATCCACAAATAGTGGCTGACCCTGACTGTCGCGATACTCAACAATATGCTCATAGAATGACTTGACGGTCACATGAGTAGCATTGGTGACGTCGTACATGCCCAAAAAGTATTGTTTATGCCAACTTGCAAAGGATTCTTGCCACGTGGTTTCCTTGCCTTGGATGGTCTCGGAAACAGAAACATTTTTGTCTTTTCTTAACATTCCTGACTTGAACGATGGAAACTCAAATTTGTAGGTAACCCCGTCCGGGTCATCAGAAGTAATCTCCATGCGCCGCAAGGTTAAATCGCCGCGGGAATAGAGCGCCCAGGAATTAAAATTAAGATAACGGCTCGAATCGATTGCTTCGAGTTGAGCGGGCACCAAATTCGCTTCAGACCCGACAAACACAGGATTCCCGGACATATCTTGATAAGTACTTTCTAGCGTCAATGCTTGCTTGCCCGCCTGTGTCGCGCTGGTGCTTTGCGAATACCAGGCGTTCTGCGCTTGATCACCATAATATACAGCAAATTCCAGCGGTTTAATCACTTTCAAATGGTCAAAGGCGGTGGCGACCTGATCCGCTGACACTAATGGTTCTCCGTAAAAACGATCCACCACGTCCGGTCCAATTGCAATCGGGAGTCCTTTAAAGATGAGCGCGTACAGTTGATGCTTCGCCGCCAACGAGGCCAATTGTTCGTTCACTTGGCCGCCTGATACCGCCGCGCCTGGACTGGCACTGGTAATCACGCTGCTTTCTTCTTCAACCAGTTGATACCCTGTTACTTGGTCATAGGCAAAAACGTTTATCTTAACAGTCACGTTAGGATTGACCGCCGCGGTTGATGTCTCGTCAACAATCCCACTGACCCATTTCAACATTTCCGTAACGGTCCCATTATACGCCGCCTGGGCCAAACTCGCGCGTCGTGTCCCCATCAGCAGCACTGAAAAGAAGACAAGTAAGCCCACCGCCAAACAAGTTAGGACCCTTTGCCACTGGTTTCCGCGCTTATTCTTGATTGCCATGCAAATCCCTCCATTGATTTTCGTTAGTTCCCCATTACGCACTAGCTGAATTTCTTGAAAGCGCTTGTATTGACAAATCAATCATATCGAATCAAGCACGACTTGACAAGTAGCGCCAACATCATCCGCAACAACGTTAATCGCGACAACCAACTTTGAATCCCGTGCAACGCAAGAACGCCTGCAAAGTCGACTATAGAAAAAACAGCGAGCGGACTGCTCTTTTCAACTTTTTTGACCCACCCCAGTTCGCTTCCGCCATGACCGCCTGCGCCAAAACAGCAGACCGGCTAGCAAAAGCGCCCCGTAAACTTGTGGGTCTGAGCCCTGCTCACCTGCAACTGGCAACAACCGCGGACGAGACGGTGCCGGTGCGGTTGGTCTTGGGTGCGGCGGAGTTGGCGCTGCCGGTGCGGTCGGTTTGACCGGCTCGATTGGTTGAGTTGGTCCAACTGGCTTGGCTGGTGTGCTTGGCTTGGCTGATACGATTGGTTGAGTTGGTACAGTTGATTTCGTTGGTTCGGTTGGTCCAACTGGTCTACTCGGTTCAGTCGGTCTAGTCGGTACAGTCGGTGGAGTTGGATCAGTCGGTTCTGTCGGTTCTGTCGGTGGAGTTGGTTCCTTCGGTGGAGTGGGACCAGTCGGCTCGGTTCCGCCATGGTTATGGTCACCAGAGTTGGGCTTTGTCGGCGTGGCTGGCCCCGGTTTTCCAGGCTGTGGTCCTGGTCTGCTGGCTTGGTTTTCGCGATAGACCAAGGTCATGTGGGTCACGCCGGCCGTAATCATCGGTAGTCGTTTGATCACGGTCTGCCATTGGTCGGCCGTTAGCACTTGATCGTTCTTAAGTGCTGTCAGCCTGAGCAGCGCCGTCGTTTCCGCAACCGGCAGCTGATTCGTTGTCGCCGACTTTTGTGGCGCTTGGCTTATCTTCACCTGATTTTCAGGTGCTTGCTTCATCATCGCCTGATCTTCAGGCGCTTGTGGCGGAACCACCTGAGCTTGGCCATCCTGGCTGGCCTGGTCCGGCCGCTTGATGGTGACTGTGCCGTCCGCGCTGAAGTTGCTGGTGATCGTCCGTGGTTGTTGACCGTCCAAAACTGTCCAAATAATTTTCTGCAATGTTTTATTTTGGTAGGTGGTGGGCAACCAATTCCTGCCGTCCAAAGCCAGTGTTGACGGGCTATCTTGATCGGTCACAAAGCACAAACTTCCCTGGGCTGGCCCCCGGTCATCAAACAGCGGCCGGCCTTGTTTATCTTGGTAATCAACCATTTTGGTGTAAACATAATCGAAACTCAACGTCTGCGGACCGGGCGTGTCTGAATAAATTTCACTCTGGCTAAACGCGGCGACAGTATTACCAAAGCCAATATCGACCTCCGGACTGTCAGAATCCGGATCGGTAATGGCGAATTCTGGTGAGAAGTTCTCGGTAATCGTTTCCCCCTCGGCGGTCATTTTAAGCGCGGACAAGCGATAGCCCTGCCAGTGAAGAATAAGTTTCGAAAGCAGGTTAAGGCTCAAGGCGGCGCTAGGATCTTGACGATCACGACCGTTGAGAATCAAAGGGATCACAGGTGGCTCGGCCCCAGCAAACAGCGGTCGCCCCTGATCATCATGAAATTGGCGTTTGAAGATAAACGGGCTTGCCTGTAAAAGCTGCGAGCCGACGGTCAACTGTCGCTCGATATCAGGCAAGTCACTAGGCCCCAAAAGCCACGCCGCCGACGCGGATGTGCCGGTGTACAAATAGACTTGCGTCACGCCGGTCACCACTTTACCGGCAAATAATTGCTTGATCTGGTCCAGACTGAGGAAAAAAGTGCTACGACCGATATTGAGATCCAGTTCTGGTCGCGGTGCAATGGCCAACGCCCGATAGTTTTGATCTTGGCCTAAAAAGCCGATGCCGTATAAATGTTGACGAGAAGCGGCCTGCTCGATCAGGGCCACGATCCGATCGCCGGAAACAGGCTGGCGAGATGGCGTCGACCGCAAAATCGTCTCCTGGCCGGTTTGGTGCTGATAGGCGAACCCGTTTAATTGATAAGTCTTGACGGTCACCTGATCATCAGGCGCCGCGACTAAGCCCGAACCAGGCGCCCGCACCCCGGACAAAAGCGGTACCGTCTGCAATTCGACCGGATTATCGCCATTGCGGGCTACGCTTGCGCCGCTTGTTTGCCCAGCGCTGGACTGCTTTTGTGTCGGATCAAGCACCGCCGCCCGCGCCACGGTTGGCGAAGATCCGCGCTCGCTTCGAGTCAAATCGCCACGGCCAGCCCCCACCAGCAGCAAGCCGCACAATAGACACGCACTAATTTGTTCTTTCTTCATTGCCCCGAATCTCCTTAATCTGCTTGACGCTACCAGACCCAATCCCGTTTCTGCCACCACAATGTGTCCAAGCAGCCGCCATTGATTTTTCCTATATTTCGATTGGCGAATAATTGTTTACATTTTCATTATCCGTGCAGAGGGATCCCTGACAACCAGTTCCAGCGCTGGAAGCTGACGAATAATCGCCAGAAAAAAACACAAACCAGATTGGCTTGTGTTTTGGTGACTAGATTGATTGTGGGCTGAGATTAATGGAAATCAGTTCGGAAATATTTGATTGTCACACCAATGAGTAAGGAGGCGGTGATCAACCCCATCGCTACCATGGCCAGATTTTCCCGAGCACCCGTTTGTGGTAAGATCGCCTTTTCCGGATTTTTGGTGGTCGCACCGCCTGTTTGAGGCAAGGTTGGTTTGACCGGGTCAGTTGGAACACTTGGTTTTGTTGGTTTGGTTGGCTTGGTTGGTTTCGTTGGTTTTGTTGGTTTTGTCGGCTTATCTGGATCCACTGGCTTGCCACCATCATCTGCGACGACGGTAATCACGACAGTGCGGCTGATTTTGCCATTGCGATAAGTCAGCTCGTATTTGCCAACACGGTTAACGTCCACGGTGCCCAACACGTTGATCTGCTCAAAGGTCAAGCGATTGTTGCCACTGTCAGTCGCGCTAACAAAATTATCCTTGGCTTTTCAAACGAATTTTCCCTCATCATTCCCCATCCTTCACGACCACACCACCACGGCGTCGCTTGGCGCTGATGATTTGGCGCCAGAGACCGATGACTTGGCCGACGAGCAGCGCGCTGAGAATGGTGCCGTAGCCGTAGTTGGCGCCCATTAAGATGCCGAGAAGAATGAAGATCACGTCCATGGCGCTGCGGGTCCAGCGCACGGGCCAGTGCAGGCGGGTGCTGCCAAACATCATCAGGCCTTCCAAGGCGCCGTAACCCAGCCGGCCATACATATAGATCGCCGAGCCGGAGCCAAGAAAGCAGATGCCCAGCAGGCTGAGCACCAATGTAGGCCAGTTCTGCGCCGTGATGAAGGCGTTGAAGCCCGCTAACAAATCCACTGTCAGTCCGACACAGGTGGCGTTGATCACACTGCCGACGCCAAGCAGCCGGCGATCAAGGAAGAACAGCACGATCAACATGATCACGTTGAACGCAACGATCAGATTGCCCAAGGACCAGGGAATGAAGGTTTGCACCCCCGCCAGAAAAGTACTGAGGGGATCGATGCCCACTCCAGAATCCACCAACAAAGCGATCCCCAAGCCGATCATAAAAGTCCCCACCACCGTGATCATCAAACGCCGCAACATTTTCATCATCCCACTGACCCTTCCTGAACGTACCAATTAGTAAAGCGGTTACATTGTATTTATTTTAACACATTGTCCCGGCGATTTCGCTAAAAACTGGGTTTGCGGGTAACTATTTTATTTCGCGACCAACTCGTTTAGTTTGATTGCTGACTGGCGCGGCTTTTTGGTGACTGGAGATAATTCTTGCCGATTTTCGCGACCCGAACGAATTTTTAAACGACCGGGCGCAATGTCGGCGCGCGTCACGCTCCCTGGCCTCCGCCGCAGGACTGATTTTGCTTAAGGGATGGTTAAGATGGGCGGGAATGATTGGGCGAGCGGTGGCGGGCTTGGTATAATGGAGCTAGCAATTATTAAATGAAAAACGAGGTTCGATCATGAAATCATTCTTGAAGCAAATCATCGCAACCCTGGGCGTGGCGCTCTTTGTCGGCGCGGCAGTCGGCTTCAGTCATACCAAGTCGGCAATGGCCCAAGCAGCAGACAGCAGCACTTGGACGGAACCAGTCCTGACCTTGGGCACCTCACTGACCGCGGCGCAAAAGCAAGGCACGATTGACACCTTGACTGCCAAAATCAGCGGCAACTATCAAACGATCACCGTTAACGGCGCGACTTTGGTCAAGTATCTCAATCCTTCTGGTTCAACTTTTACCACCAGTTCGGGCGTTTGGTCCAGCGCGCTGATCGAGAAAACAGCGTCCGGCTCAGGAATCAATGTGCAGATCCTCAATTATAACGGCAGCAATAATATCACCACGATCACCGCCGACCAATACAAAAACGCGGCCTTGACCGCCGGCGTGACCGACGCGAATATTTATGTCACTTCCGCCACGCCGATCGACGGCTCCGGCGCGCTGGCTGGCGTTTACGCCGCCTATGCCTCCACAGGCAACACGCTTAATCAGAGTCAAGTGACCGCCGCGCAGGAAGAAATGTCCACTTTAAGTGACATCAATAGCGCCAATAAAGATAAAGACGGCTACTCCGACGCCCAACTGAACAACGCCATCGCTGGCGCCAAGAAAGAGATGGCCGAGAAAGGCAGCGATATTTCCACCGGCGACATCACCACCATCGTCAATAATCAGCTGACCAACAATGGCATCATCAACATCATCACCGACAATCAAAAGACCCAGATCATCAATATGTTGGTCAAGATCCGCGATTCCGGCGCCCTGGATTCCGCTGGTTTCAAGGAACAAGCCAGCAAACTGATCAGCAACATCCAAACCAACGCCAAGTCGATTTTCAGCAAGCTCGACACCGAAGAGAACCGCAATTTTCTCCAGAAAATCGGTGACCAACTCGGCAAATTCTTCCAAAGTCTCTGGCAAACCATCAGCGGCTGGTTTAAGTAATTCCCGGCCACAGCGCTGAAGCGGCGGTCGATTCGCTTCAATGATTTAACGACACCTGACAACAAGAATAGGCTTCAAAAAAACCGATCATCATCTGGCACAGCCGCGCAGATGATGATCGGTTTTATGTTGAGAAAGGAAATATTTTGCATCAGCGTTGCTCGTTAGTGGCCCCACTCTTTATCGGGTCTGATGTCCGTTAAGGACGTCATCGTCTTGTTGTTCATGGCCGGAACTTTTTTCGTTTAGGCTGTCCAACTCGCGATTGATCTGATTAAATTAGGTCAAAAAAAATAACCGTTCAACTTCTGACCGAGTTACGGTTATTTTTGTAACAAATCAATCAGTCACCGTGTTCTCACGGTCTTGGGGAGCAGTCGTTGGCGCGACTGCTCTTTTTACATCTTTATTATAGCAGATGAACCCAAATTAGCAACTTAGAGAAATCACAAGAAAACAGACAAAATCGCAAAACTGTCTGTTCCTTTTCCAGATATTAACTGATAGACTAGGTATCACAGGGTAAGTTGATGCGGTGGCTAATCTGATTCGAAAGGTTGTGGTCTTATGGCCAATACGATCATTTCTCGGTCGTAAATCTGGAGAAAGGAGTAGTCTGATGTCCGTTAAGGACGTCATCGTCTTGTTGTTCATGGCTGGAACTTTTGTCGTTCAGGCTGTCCAACTCGCGATTGATCTGATTAAATTAGGTCAAAAAAAATAACCGCGTCTAACTCTTGACAGTATCGCGGTTATTTTAAACAAATAATCAGTCACCGTGTTTTCACGGCCCTGGGGAGCAGTCGGTCCAACGACTGTTCTTTTTATATCTTCATTATAGCAGATGAACCCAAATTCGCAACTTAGAAAAATTACAAAAAACCACCAACATCTCATCGAACGAACAGATAAATCGTAAATCTGGAGAAAGGAGTAGTCTGATGTCCGTCAAGGACGTCGTCGTCTTGTTGTTCATGGCTGGAACTTTTGTCGTTCAGGCCGTCCAACTCGCGATTGATCTGATTAAATTAGGTCAAAAAAAATAACCGCATCCAAACTTTTGACAAAGTTGCGATTATTTTTGTAATAAAATAATCAAGTCACCGTGTTTGCACGGCCCTGGGGAGCAGTCGTTGGCGCGACTGCTCTTTTTACATCTTCATTATAGCAGATGAACCCAAATTAGCAACTTAGAAAAAACAAGAAAGCTCACCAACAGTCGCACCCACCGCACCAGACAGAATTGCAAAACTGTCTGTTCCTTTTCCAGATATTAACTGATAGACTAGGTGTTACAGGGTAAGTTGATGCGGTGGCTAATCTGATTCGAAAGGTTGTGGTCTTATGGCCAATACGATCATTTCTCGGTCGTAAATCTGGAGAAGGGAGTAGTCTGATGTCCGTTAAGGACGTCATCGTCTTGTTGTTCATGGCCGGAACGTTCATCGTTCAAGCTGTCCAACTCGCGATTGATCTGATTAAATTAGGTCAAAAAAAATAACCGCATCCAAACTTTTGACAAAGTTGCGGTTATTTAAGTAACAATCAGTCACCGTGTTTTCACGGCCCTGGGGAGCAGTCGGTCCAACGACTGTTCTTTTTATATCTTCATTATAGCAGATGAAGCCAAATTCGCAACTTAGAAAAAACAAGAAAACTCACCAACAGTCTCATCGACCGAACAGACAAAATCGCAAAACTGTCTGTTCCTTTTCCAAATATTAGCTGATAAACTAGGTGTTACAGGGTAAGTTGATGCGGTGACTAATCTGATTCGAAAGGTTGTGGTCTTATGGCCAATACGATCATTTCTCGGTCGTAAATCTGGAGAAAGGAGTAGTCTGATGTCCGTCAAGGACGTCATCGTCTTGTTGTTCATGGCCGGAACGTTCGTCGTTCAGGCCGTCCAACTCGCGATTGATCTGATTAAATTAGGTCAAAAAAAATAACCGCGTCAAGCTTCTGACAGTTTCGCGGTTATTTTTGTAACAAAATAATCAAGTCACCGTGTTTTCACGGCCCTGGGGAGCAGTCGGTCCAACGACTGCTCTTTTTACATCTTCATTATAGCAGATGAACCCAAATTAGCAACTTAGAAAAAACAAGAAAACTCACCAACAGTCTCATCGACCGAACAGACAAAATCGCAAAACTGTCTGTTCCTTTTCCAGATATTAGCTGATAGACTAGGTATCACAGGGTAAGTTGATGCGGTGACTAATCTGATTCGAAAGGTTGTGGTCCTATGACCAATACGATCATTTCTCGGTCGTAAATCTGGAGAAAGGAGTAGTCTGGTGTTCGTTAAGGACGTCATCGTCTTGTTGTTCATGGCCGGAACGTTCGTCGTTCAAGCTGTTCAACTCGCGATTGATCTAGTTAAATTAGGTCAAAAAAAATAACCGCACTCAACCTTTGACAATCGCGGTTATTTTTGTAACAAAATAATCAAGTCACCGTGTTTTCACGGCCCTGGGGAGCAGTCGTTGACGCGACTGCTCTTTTTACATCTTCATTATAGCAGATGAACCCAAATTAGCAACTTAGAGAAATTACAAGAAAACAGACAAAATTGCAAAACTGTCTGTTCCTTTTCCAAATATTAGCTGATAGACTAGGTATTACAGGGTAAGTTGATGCGGTGACTAATCTGATTCGAAAGGTTGTGGTCTTATGGCCAATACGATCATTTCTCGGTCGTAAATCTGGAGAAAGGAATAGTCTGATGTCCGTCAAGGATGTCATCGTCTTGTTGTTCATGGCTGGAACTTTTGTTGTTCAGGCTGTGCAACTCGCGATTGATCTAGTTAAATTAGGTCAAAAAAAATAACCGTTCAACTTTTGACCGAGTTACGGTTATTTTTGTAACAAATCAATCAGTCACCGTGTTTTCACGGCCCTGGGGAGCAGTCGTTGACGCGACTGCTCTTTTTACATCTTCATTATAACAGATGAACCCAAATTCGCAACTTGGAGAAATTACAAAAAACCACCAATATCTCATCGACCGAACAGATAAATCGTAAATCTGGAGAAAGGAGTAGTTTGGTGTCCGTTAAGGACGTCATCGTCTTGTTGCTCATGGCCGGAACGTTCGTCGTTCAGGCTGTCCAACTCGCGATTGATCTGATTAAATTGGGTCAAAAAAAATAACCGCGTTCAACTTCTGACTGTCGTGGTTATTTTTGTATTAAAGTAATCAAGTCACCGTGTTTTCACGGCCCTGGGGAGCAGTCGTTGTAGCGACTGCTCTTTTTACATCTTCATTATAGCAGATGAAGCCAAATTCGCAACTTGGAAAACCTCAAGTCCAAAAGAAGTTAACAATTCTGTGTTGATTTGTTGTAGAATAGATTTCAAGAGCGATTCCTCCTAGAAAGTTGTTTTGTCAATTACTATTCTAGCATAAAGGGAATCGCTCCCTTTTTATCTTCAACTATTCCACCCACTTAAACTTTACGCCAACACCCAAATCCGCAACCTAGAAAAAATGTGGGATTTGGGTCAATTTTCCGCATTGACACTGTCCTCCACGCCCCTGATTTGTGGGAGAAACTTGATCGAGGTCAATTATTTACCGATTCGCTTGAAGTAGACTAGAATAGTAGTGGAAAGTAGGCAATCAGAATGGCGAAATTAACAATCACCTTGGAACCGCTGGCCTGTCCGGCATGTTTCGAGCATATTCAAGCACAGCTGGAGGAACAACCTGGCGTTGGCGAGGTCGGCGCCCTTTTCGAAAAGAACGAACTGGAGCTCCAGTTCAACACGCAGACCACGACGGCGGCCAAATTGGCGCAGGTGGTCACCGATCTCGGTTATAATATTGCCAAGACCAAAATCGACTGAGCGGAAAGCTTCATAAAAGAAACAACGAACAACCACATTGCTTCGATTTTGGATCAATGCTTGCGGCGCTCAACTCAAAGAGCCAAAATCAAGTCGCAAGTCGAACAAAGCGTCTTATCTGACGCTAAATTATCAGTGAGGTGATCCCATGACAGAACACGTTTGCGCGGAGATCGTGCCGATTTTTACCCAGCTGGATCATGAGGAATTGGTGCGGGTTTCGGCGTTGGTCAAGCATCATCATCTGACCAAGGGCGAGATCGCGCTGGGGCCGAACACGCCCAAACAGCTGGTGATCCTGGCCCAAGGCGCGGCCAAGGTCTACCAACTGGCCGCTAATGGCAAGGAACAATTATTGCGGGTCCTGGAGGCCGGCGATTTCGAAGGCGAGAAAAACCTGTTCGGGATCACCAATCAGGATCTGTATGTGGAGACGTTGAAAAACGCCAATTTTTGCGTGCTGCAAGCGCAAGATTTCCAGCCTCTTTTGGAACGTTATCCCAGTATCGCTTGGAAACTATTACAAAGTAACGCCAATAAGATTGACGCGTTGGAGCGGCAAAATCAGTTATTGAACCATGATTTGATCGAGCAACGGCTAGCGACTTATTTATTGGATCTGGCGAAGGTCGATGAGACAGATCAGGTCACGTTACCGATGAAATTGAAGGAGTTGGCCAGTTTCTTGGGCACGACGCCGGAGACGATCTCCCGGAAGTTCAAGATTTTTGAGGATGAGCAGTTGTTGCGGCGGCAGGGCAAAACGGTCAACTTGTTGGATGTAGACGGGTTGGCCGCTGTCCGCGATGCCTAACGCCTTGCGTGGCGTTGGTGTTGATGTACTTCCACAGTAGATTAGCCGCAGCTTGCGCTGCGAAATTCGGGGTGAGCTCGCTGTGGGCGCTGTTTTGAGCCAATCCGCAAAGTACGCGGCTTGTCTCAAAATCAGGCCTTGTCCTAAGCGGCAAAGCCGCCAAGGACAATTTCACGGCGATCTCACCCCGAATTTCTCCGCTCCAGCCGCTCAACGTTTTAACAGACGTTTGAGCACTCACGCCGACTGGTAAGCTGTTGTCAATTGATGGAGAGGCACGCAAATGACGACCGTGGTTAGTGGTCACAATCCTTGAATTGGTGACGCCAGCACAGTCTATCTGAGGAACAAAGCTAGTTCTCATTGAACTAACTGAATTGGTCGACTCCCACTTAAGGATTGATTAGGAACCAGTAAAGATGTCCAAACAAATGCAAACTGTACCAACCAACAAATCCAAATCCGTTGGCATTGCCGCACCATCTCAAAAGTGGGGATTGTTTAATCTCTAGCTCGCAAAAGCACCTTGTCAAATCCATCGTATCAATTGCAGATAAGCTCAATTCTGCCCAGCAACCGCCTCAGGACGTGTGGCTCAGTGGTGAGATTATTCTTAGCGATTTATCGCTTAGAATAAGGCCTGATTTTGAGACAAGCCGCGCACTTTGCGGATTGGCTCAAAACAGTGCCCACCGCGTTCCAGCCACGACAAACGTCCTGAGGCGGTTGCGTCCCCACCCCAACCAGCACACCTGCAATCAAGCACAGATTCAAGCATAGAACCAGTAATTCCTGCACACGCCCATCGGCAAACTAAAACGCAAAGGCAAAATGGACAGTTCAATTCCATTTACCTTTGCGTTATTTATATACTCTGATGACTTGGAACAATTTAACGATCAGCAAGCAGCGTTATTTTTCTCGGATGAACAATTCGACAACAAAAGTGATGCCGCCGATGACCGCGGCCACGCCGAAGCTGGATAAGACTTTGCCGACCACGGTTCCGTTTGTAAGCCAGAACCAAACCAAGCCGGACATAAACCACAGCGCAAAAACAAGCAATCCCACCACAAAATCTGCGCCGATACGCTTAGCCATTACTTTCGTCCACCTTTCCCTTGCCTACCCTATTGCGCACCGACTACCTGCCTAGTTCTGGCGGCAACGAAGCCGTGCCAGTTGATTGGTGCGCCGGTCATGATTATCGTATCACATTATCGCCTGCCGCGAAACGGACTTTGCCCACAAAATTTCGCGATCAACCTACCTCCGTCAACCAATTGGCTCGCGCTGATCCGACCTTTCCAGCTGTCAACCACCTGTCCCTCGATTCCTCAGGTAACTTTCAACCTTAGCTCAGCTCGCTTGGTGCTCAGGGGCAGCCCCAGGTTCCAGCAAGTGGTCCTGCTTCAACGATTTATCGCGTGGCCTCAGTTTGCCACACCTTGTTGCCGCCAATCTGCCAATCGCTCTCATTTTATGCCTTTTTCGCAAAAACCCCTCATAAATATTCACAAAAGATTACCATTTTACTAGTTGAATTGCGTTAAGATAAATGAAGGAGGTCGTTCACACTATGTTGTAACGTGGTGGGCGTTGTTTCCATTGATTGGAATGACTGGTTTCTATTCTTGATCTTGTGCTTGATTGCAGGTGGGGTGGGTTTGGGTGGTGACGCAACCGCCTCAGGACGTTTGTCGTGGCTGGAACGCGGTGGGCACTGTTTTGAGCCAATCCGCAAAGACCGCGGCTTGTCTCAAAATCAGGCCTTATTCTAAGCGATAAATCGCTAAGAATAATCTCACCGCTGAGCCACACGTCCTGAGGCGGTTGCTAGGCAGAATTGAGCTTATCTGCAATCGCGGCGAAGGATTTGACGAAGCGCTTTTGCAAGCGAGAGGTCAAACAATCGCCCTTTTGGGTGTGGTACGACAATGCCAACTGATTTGGATTAGAAGACCGGGATATTTTGCGTAGGCTGAACACTCTCTGCTTGTTTCCTTAACAATCATTGGTTTGGAAGCCGACCGAATTCAGCTGATTAAGCCGACCGATTCAGCTGATTCATCAAGAACTTGCCTCAGTTCATCAGACAGACTACGCTGGTGTCACCAATGTAAAGTTTGTAACCACTAACCACGGCCGTCAATTGCGTGGCTCCGCATCAATTGGCGATAGCTTGCCAACTGGCGTGAGTGCTCAAACGGCTGTTATAACGTTGAGCGGCTGGAGCGGAGAAATTCGGGGTGAGATCGCCGTGAAATTGTTGAGAGTGCGAGCCGACCTGGTCAGCTTCTGAGCATTAGCCTAGCAACTATTTTGGAGGCTGGGCTTTGCCTCCGGAATAGTTGCGTAGCTAAGCGGAAGAAGCTAGGTCGGCGAACACGTTTAGTGGCTTTGCCACTTAGACCAAGGCCTGATTTTGAGACAAGCCGCGCACTTTGCGGATTGGCTCAAAACAGCGCCCACAGCGAGCTCACCCCGAATTTCGCAGCGCAAGCTGCGGCCAATCTAACACGTTGTGCGTCAGCGCTTCACACTTTTGGTAAGCAAAACATAGGCATTCGCGCGCGTTTTAGCGTATGATGGGTAGTATCGGTATTTTTTATTTTATAATTACATAGGAGGTTGATATCTTGCTGAAAACACTCTCGCGCTCGATCCGCCAGTACAAAGGTTTGACGATTCTGTCGCCGATCCTGGTGGCGGTGGAAGTTGCCGTAGAAACGTTTATTCCCTTTTTAATGGGTAATATCATTGATGCTGGGATTCAAAAAAGTGACATGAATTACATTACCAAATATGGTCTGATTCTGTTGGCCATGGCGATTTTCTCGCTGATCTGTGGGGCGGCGGCTAGTTGGGTCGCGCCGCACGCGGCCGCTGGTTACGCGACCAATCTGCGCCACGATCTGTTCTATCATATTCAAGATTTCTCGTTCGCCAATATCGATCATTTCTCCGGGTCCAGTTTAGTGACGCGGCTGACCACCGATATTTCCAACGTCCAAATGGGTTATCAAATGATGATCCGGATGACGGTGCGGGCGCCGCTACTATTCCTGTTCTCCATTATGATGGCCTTTCGCGTCAATAGTCAATTGGCGCTGGTTTTCGTGGTGATGATCCCGATCCTGACGATTTTCTTAGTGCTGATCTTGCATGCGGCGCGGCCGTTGTTCCGGGTCGTCTTCCGGCGTTATGACACTTTGAACCGGGTCGTTCGGGAAAACATTCGGGGCGTGCAGGTGGTCAAAACTTACGTGCGCGCTGATGAAGAGAACGCTAAATTCAAGCAAGCGTCCAAAGGCATCGCCGATGTTTTCACCAAGGCGCAACGGATCATGTCATTGAACGGTCCAGCGATGATGCTGATCTTGAACCTGTCTTTGCTGCTCTTATCTTGGTTCGGCGCGAAATTGATCGTGGGCGGTTCATTACAAACCGGCGAACTGGTCAGTATGTACGCTTATTCTAATTCGATTTTGTTCAGCTTAAATATGTTGGCGATGGTCTTCACCCAATTATCCATCGCTCAAGCCAGTGGCGAGCGGATCACGGCGGTGTTGCAAGATCGGCCAACGATCAACGACCCGAAGGACCCGATCAAGACGGTGGCCAATGGGGCGATCGAGTTCCAACATGTTAATTTCACTTTCAACGATTCACCGCGGGAGATCTTGCAGGACATCAATTTGCAGATCAAGTCCGGTGAAGTCATCGGGATCATCGGTGAGACCGGCGCTGGTAAAAGTAGCCTGGTTCAGCTGATCCCCCGGCTTTACGATGTTTCCCACGGGCGTTTGCGGATCGGCGGGCATAACGTGCGCCACTACGATCTGCGGACACTGCGGGACAATGTGGCGATGGTCTTACAAAACAATGTGCTTTTCTCCGGCACGATCGCCGAGAACTTACGCTGGGGCAATGAGGACGCTAGCGATGAGGAATTGATCGCCGCGGCTAAAATCGCTCAAGCTGATGGCTTTATCAATGAATTCCCAGATGGTTACCAAACCCACATCGAACAAGGTGGGAGCAACGTTTCCGGTGGGCAGTTACAGCGTTTGACCATTGCCCGGGCGCTGCTGAAGAAGCCGAAGATCTTGATCCTCGACGATTCGACCTCTGCCGTGGACACCACCACCGAGCGGATGATCCGCGAAGGACTGGCCGCAGATCTCCCAGACACTACCAAAATCATTATTTCCCAACGGATCGTCTCGATCAAAGACGCCGATCAGATCATCGTTATGGACCGCGGCCATGTCCAAGCCGTCGGTACCCATGACGAACTGGTCAAGAGCAACGCCTTGTACCGTGACATCTACCAATATCAAGAAAAGAAAGCAGGTGATGAAGCCAATGGCTAAAGTTAAACAGCAGAAAGAACCTTTTCGTAAAGATACGTTGAAACGGTTGTTGAAATATATTGTCCAAACTTACCCGGCACCCTTCATCATCGCCATGGTCGCCATTATTGTTTCCGCCGCGGCTACGGTTTACGGCTCGCTTTTCTTACAACGGCTGATCGATGATTATATCGTCCCGTTGACGCAACAAGCCTACCCTAATTTCACGCCGCTGTTCCACGCGATCCTGGTCATGGGCGCCATCTACCTGTTAGGCGTGATCGCCACCTTCATTACCACACAAACCATGGCGGTTCTGGGCCAGCGGTTACAAAAGAAGATCCGCGACGACATGTTCGCTCATATGCAGTCCTTGCCGATCATTTACTTCGACCAAAACGATTACGGCGATATCATGAGCCGCTACACCAACGATGTGGATACCTTGATGCAAATGATTTCCCAAAGTATCCCCCAATTTGTTAACTCGGCCTTCAACTTGATTTTCGTTCTGTTCGGAATGTTGGCACTCAGTCCGTTGTTGACCCTGATCACCTTGGCGATTTTCGGCTTGAGTATTGGCGTGGTGCGCTATTTGACCAGTCGTTCTGGTTATTATTTCAAGCAACAGCAGAAACACTTAGGCATCGTGAACGGTTATGTGGAAGAAGTACTCAACGGTCTGAAAGTCGTTAAAGTTTTCTCCCACGAACCGCAGATCAAAGAAGAATTTGACGTTTATAACGACCAATATCGCGTCGACGCGGCTCGGGCCAACTCCTTCGCGGTCATGTTGTTCCCGATCATGGGCAACATTGGTAACGCCTTGTACGTCTTGATCGCGATTTTCGGCGGGATGATCGCCATCAATCATTGGGCGCCGCTGACTTTAGGCGCGATTGCGGCCTTCTTGCAGTTAAGCAAGTCCTTCAGCCAACCGATCTCCCAAATCTCCCAACAATTGAATTCCATCGTCCTGGCATTGGCTGGGGCGGAGCGGATTTTCCAATTGGAAGACAGTCCGGTGGAAGTCGATGATGGCCAAGTCACCTTGAAACAAGACATGACTGACACCGCCGCCGGTTCGCGCCGCTGGTTCTGGGAAGTTCCCAACGCGGACGGCACGATCAAGCAAGTGCCGGTGCTGGGGCGGATCGTTTTTGACCATGTTAATTTCGGTTACCTTCCTGGCAAAACCGTCCTCCACGACATCAACGTGACCGTGGAACCTGGCGAGAAGGTCGCCTTGGTCGGGGAAACCGGCGCCGGGAAAACCACTTTCAGTAGTATGTTGAACCGCTTCTACGAAATCGATTCCGGCACGATCACCTACGACGGCATCGACATCAAGCAGATCAAAAAAGCCGACCTGCGGCACTCGATGGCGATCGTCTTACAGGCCACCAACCTGTTCAGTACGTCGGTTCGCGAGAATATCCGCTTCGGGCGGTTGAACGCCACCGATAGCGAAGTCGAGGCGGCCGGTGAGTTGGCCCAAGCCGATGAGTTCATCGACGATCTACCCCGGGGCTACGATACCCCGATCGACGGCGATGGCTCGGATCTGTCGCAAGGGCAACGGCAATTATTGTCGATCGCCCGGGCCAGCGTGGCGGACACGCCGCTGATGATCTTAGATGAAGCGACATCCAGTATCGATACGCGGACTGAGCGGCAAGTTCAGGCGGGGATGGATAACTTGATGGCCGGGCGGACGACCTTTGTGATCGCCCACCGGTTGTCGACAATCGCCAACTCCGATCTGATCTTGGTGCTGGATCATGGGCGGATCATCGAGCATGGCAATCACGATGAACTAATGGCCTTGCAAGGTTACTACTACGAACTCTACACTGGTAAAAAAGACCTGGATTAATTTTTGCCATTTCAAAAAGCAGCTAACGTGGATTTTCTGCGTTAGCTGCTTTTTTCATTTGGTGTGCGGCTGGGGTTTGCCTGGGTCTGAAAGTAGGTTGGCCGCAGCTTGCACTGCGAAATTCGGGGTGAGCTCGCTGTGGGCGTCACTTTGAGCTTCGCAAAACCCGCGAATCTCAAAGCTGAGCCTTGGTCTAAGTGGCAGAGCCACTAAGACCAATTTCACGGCGATCTCACCCCGAATTTCTCCGCTCCAGCCGCTCAACGTTTTAACAGCCGTTTGAGCAGTCCCGCCGACTGACAAGCTATTGCCAATTGATGTGGAGTCACGCAAATGACGACCGTGGTTAGTGGTCATCAGTTTTAAATTGGTGACACCAGAGCAGTCTTTCTGATGAACTCGGGCAGGTTCTTGATGAATCAACCGAATCAGTTTGCCTTCACTCAAGTATTGTCTAGGGAGCAGGTAAAGTCGGTCAACCTACGCATGGTGGCCCAACCGACTAATCCAAATCCGTTGACATTGCCGTACCACCCCAAAAGTAGATTGGCCGCGGCTTGCGCTGCGAAATTTGGGGTGGGCTCGCTGTGGGCGCTGTTTTGAGCCAATCCGCAAAGTGCGCGGCTTGTCTCAAAATCAGGCCTTGTCCTAAGCGGCAAAGCCGCTAAGGACAATTTCACGGCGATCTCACCCCGAATTTCTCCGCTCCAGCCGCTCAACGTTTTAACAGACGTTTGAGCACTCACGACATCCGGCAAGCTATTGCCAATTGATGGGGAGCCACGCAAATGACGACCGTGGTTAGTGGTTACAAACTCTAAATTGGTGACACCAGTACAGTTTGTCAGTTGAACAGAGCTAGTTCTCAATGAATCAACTGAATTGGTCGGTTTTCACCGAGAATCGTTTAGGGAGCAGGCAAAGATGTCCAATCAACGCAAAATGCACCAACCAACAAATCCGAATCAGTTGACATTGCCGTACCACCCCAAAATAGGGTAATTGTTTGACCACCACACTTGCAAAAGCACTTCGTCAAATCCTTCGCTTCGATTGCAGATAGGCTCAATTCTGTTCAGCAACCGCCTCAGGACGTGTGGCTCAGCGGTGAGATTATTCTTAGCGATTTATCGCTTAGAATAAGGCCTGATTTTGAGACAAGCCGCCGGGCTTGCGGATTGGCTCAAAACAGTGCCCACCGCGTTCCAGCCACGATAAACGTCCTGAGGCGGTTGCGTCCCCACCAACACCCACCACACCTGCAATCAAGAACAAACCCAGTTACATTGCGTCCATGGTTTTGTTCAAGAGTTCGTCAACGAAAATATTGCCGGAATTAGTGGCGTGTCCCTTGGCCCATTGGAAGTTCAGCTGACTGAAATGCGTCAACAACTGATCGATCTGTTGCCAAGCTTCCAAATTGGCAATGACTTTGCCCGTGGATTTACGCCAATCACGCTGGCGCCAATTGTTCAACCAGCCTTCGCGGATCGGATCAAGCACATAGTGAGAATCGCTGGTGATTTGGATGGCGTTGCCTTGCAGATTTTCGCTTTGTAATTTCTCTAAGGCGTTGATCAGGGCCAGCAGTTCCATGCGGTTATTGGTCGCGCCGGTTTCGCCAGCGCTGCCGCTGAATTGTTGGCCATCGGGAAGGATGATCAGGTAGGCCCAGGCGGCTAGGTCGTCGCTTTTGACATGCTGGCCTAGTTTATTGCCGGTGTTGCGGGAGCCGCCATCCGTGAAGACTTGAATGATGTTCGGGTCTTGGACATTCAAATCCAGATGCAGTGGCGTGCGTTGGGGTTGCGTGTTGCTTTTCGCGGTCGGGGGGGTTGATTGGGTGGCGGTCGCCGGTTTGTCCGCTTCGATGGCTAACCAAGCCGCGGCCGCTTCCTTCGTGTCGAAACTCTTGTAGCGGGCGTTGGAGAAGCCGAAAACTTCACCTTTGACCACTTCCCAATCGGTATAAATACCAGGCCGGCGCCCTCTTAATACTGCATAATAATTACGAGCCATAAAAATTCCTCCATTAAAAGTTATGATAAAGTTGTTAATTTTCCTATTGATCAATATAATGTTACTAGAGAAGTAAGCTGGAGAATGGGTGGATAGTTTTTGAAAACGAATAAAAACACGACTAAAGCCTGGGCGCATTTCGCTAGTGGCGTCGCGGTGGGCTTGGTCGGCGTCGGGGTTGCGCTGGGGCAACGGCGGCGTGTCAAGGAGCACTATCAAACAGAACAATATGAAAAGGCACAACAGCCTGATCACGGCTTGACCGCGCAAGATCGCGCGCGGCCGCATCAGGTGCCGACGATTTATGTGCACGGTTTCCGTGGTGGTGATTATACCACCAACAAAATGGTGCTCAGCGCCCAAAACGCCACCGACAGTGATACTTATTTGAAGGTGATCGTTGATTGGCGTGGTGACCTGACTTATGAGGGTCATTGGTCGACGGATCCTTATCCTTTGATCCAGATCGTCTTCAAGGATAAGTGGATGCCGGTTTTGCAAATCGTCAATTGGCTCAATCTGGTGCTGCCCAAACTTAAGGCCCAGTTTGGCTTTTCCGAATATAATGCGGTGGGGCATTCGATCGGCGCCACGGCTTTGGTGCGGGTGGAAATGCGCAATTACGACAACGCCGCCTTCCCCAAGCTCAACAAGTTGGTGCTGGTGGCCGGTGTGTTCGATGGCGTGGTGGCCCTGGGCGACTGGCCCAATGTCAACCGCTTGAACCACGAAGGGCGGCCGGTGATCATGAATCCTCATTACTTGCAACTGTTATTGGGGCGCCATCGGTTTCCCGCTAACGTTAGCGTGCTGAATATTTACGGCAATATTGGCGACACCAGCAATACCGATAAATATATCAGCGTGATCTCGGCCAAGTCGATTCGGTACATCCTCGCCCCCATCGCCAAAACCTTCAAAGAAGTCGAGGTCTTCGGCAAAGACGCGGAACATTCCAAGTTGCATGATGACGAGCGGGTGTTGGCAGTGATCAATCGCTTTCTATTCAATCATAACCATTAAGTTCAACGACGAGTCGCGGACAACTCTTAAGGAAGTCTTCGACTCGTTTGTCATTTCAAGTCACGTGCCTACTTCTGCCCCGCTGCCAGTCTGCCCAATTAATTGGGATTCAGTACCGGTCGGGAAATGTGCACGGATTAATTATCTCACAACCTTTTTAAATTTCAATCACTAAAGGAAGCAATCATGACCAAATTTGAAAAATATCATCCCATTTTAACCGACCACTACACTTTGGACTGGTTGACCAACGCACCGCTGAAAAACAGCCACGCCTTGCTCCAACAATTACCACAATTGGCCGCGCAAACCAGTGACTATGCCCACACCGCTCAATTCATTCAAGGGCAAATGTTGGCGATCATGAAAAATCAACGCTTGCTCTGGGGGATCACGCAGCGAAGCACCGGCGCCTTGGTGGGCGTGGCGCGGATCCTGCCCTGCCAACTGTCCACGGCAACCAGCCAAACAGCCACGCAGGCTGCGACATCAGCGGCACCCGTGGCAGCAGCGGCACTAGCGATACCAGCAACACCAGCAGCGCCCACCGCAAGCCCCCGCGATCCCGAAAAGACAGCGGCGCTATCGCCAGAGCTTGGCGCCAGCTTGGCGGTTTGGCCCAGTCCAGCATTAGTTTCCGCACAACAATCGGCGCTATTTCTAGAGATCACCCGCCATTTGACCGCGTTTATTTTCGTCGAATTGGGCGGAGAATTGATTGAGATGGCGGCGTCTGGCCTGACGGCGGCGCAACAAACCAGTTTACGCACGCTGGGCTATCAGCTGACTCCCAGTGGCAATTGGCAGATCCAACGGCAAGTCAACTGGCGGGCCTGAAATGGCCAAGCCGAAATCGTACGGCCGAAATTGTAAAGCCGAACGACGCCGCCTAACAGCTGGTGTTCGCTTTTGACTCAGACTTAAGCACCAAAGTCACCGCTAACGCTAGTTTTTCCAGGCGGGCGTGGTAGAATGGTGACAAGCGCTTAGTGACAAACAGTCACAGAAAACGGGCTTGGCGCTGCCGGCACGAGAAATGCTGGTTCAAATTTTTCTCATTTGCGTTGCTCTTCAATGAAAGGATGAGTGTGATGTTCTTCTTCGACCCAACTTATATTTTCGTGATTGTTGGCCTGATCATTACTGGAATCGCTTCGGCGCGGGTCAACAGCACTTTCCGCAAGTTCGACCAAGTCCATAGTCAAAATAATCTGACCGGTGCTGAGGCGGCGGCGCAGATCTTAGCCGCCTCGGGGATCACCGATGTGACGATTCAAGAGGTTCAAGGGCATCTGACTGACAATTATAATTCTGGCAACCGCACGCTGAGTCTGTCCCAAGCCACCTATAATTCCACGTCGGTGGCGGCGATCGGCGTGGCAGCCCATGAAGTCGGGCACGCCTTGCAACACCACCAAAATTACGTGCCGCTACGAATTAGGACGGGGATTTTCCCATTGGTCAATTTAGGTTCGACCATTTCCTTACCCTTGATTATTATTGGGGTCTTGTTCAGTTGGAACCAAACCCTGATCAACATTGGGATTTGGGCCTTCGCCTTGGTGCTGGTTTTCCAATTGGTGACCTTACCGGTGGAATTCAACGCGTCCGCCCGCGCTTTGAAAATCTTGAGTAGCGATGGGTTGTTGACCACTGAGGAAGTGCCGATGGTCCGCCAGGTGTTGACAGCAGCGGCGATGACCTACGTCGCGGCGGTCTTGTCCAGCTTGCTGCAATTGTTGCGGCTGGTTCTGCTTTTCGGCGGGCGCGACCGGGATTAAGCGCCGTAATCGGCATTGAACGCCGCAAACTGGGGTTAAACCAGGTCAACTAGGGTTAAGCCATGTCAACTAGGGGCAATTAGGGGAGTATTCAATTAGGGGAGTATTATGAATTTACGGATTGTTATTTTGATTATTATCGCGCTGTTGCTGATCAACACCGCGGGCGCGATCATTACCGTGTTTCACCGCCCGCGAAGTATTCCGGCGACGCTAGCTTGGCTGCTGGTCTTGGTCTTACTGCCAGGGCTAGGCTTTTTGATCTACGCTTTTCTCGGGCGGGGCATCGCGCGGGAGAACATCTTCGCCCTGAATCATCAGGACCATATCGGGTTGGCCCACTTGAAGGACCTGATCGTCCACGACCTCCCCGCCAAAAACGACCACTCGGACCAAGCGGACACCACCAAACAGGCGGCTGGCTTGATCGAATATTTCGACCGCGCCGAGGATTCGCCGGTGACCCACCACAACGATGTCCAAATTTACACCGATGGGGCCGCCAAATTCGCCGCTGTTTTCAAGGATATTGAAGCGGCGCAACGCTTTATCCATGTGGAATATTATTCCTTCTACAACGATCAAATCGGCAATGACTTCCTGGATTTACTGATCCGCAAGGCCCGGCAAGGCTTGGAAGTTCGGTTGATCTATGATCCCTGGGGCTCGCCAGGCACTAGTCGCAAATGGTTCAAGCCGTTGCGCGACGCTGGCGGCGAAGTGGTGCCCTTCATCACCTCCCGCGACTTGATCCGCAAAACCCGACTGAACTATCACTTGCACCGCAAAGTCGTGGTGATCGACGGCCAAGTTGGCTGGACTGGCGGCTTCAACGTCGGCGACCAATACCTAGGCCGCAGTAAAAAGTTTGGCTACTGGCGAGACACCCACGTCCGCATCGTCGGCACCAGTGTGTTGGCGTTGCAAGAGCGGTTCATCATGGATTGGAACGCCTCGATCGAACATTATCACCAGCGCATCTGGTTCCGCGAAGAATACTTCCCGCAAACGATCGCCTTGGCTCAGGGCCACACCCCGATCCAAATCGTTTCCGACGGTCCCGATACCGAAGAGGATATCCTTAAGGGCGGCATGATGAAAATGTTGCTGACAGCGAAGAAATCCGTTTGGATCCAGACACCCTACCTGGTCCCCGACGATTCAATGATCAGCGCCCTTACTGTTGCCGCTCGCTCGGGCATCGACGTCCGGGTCATGGTTCCCTGTATGCCCGATCACCCGTTTATTTATCGCGCCACCCAATATTACGCCAATCTTTTGACCACGTTTGGCGTGAAGATCTACATCTACACCAATGGCTTTCTCCACGCTAAAACCGCGGTGGTGGACGATCAATATTGCTTCATCGGCTCAATGAATCAGGACTACCGCAGTTACTCACTGAATTTCGAATGTAACGCCTACATTTACGACGCGCAAGTCAGTCAACAGCTCAGCGCGATTTTCCGTGACGATATGAAAAACGCCTATTTGTTGACGCCAGAGATCATCGGGCGGCAATCGCATTGGTTGCGGTTCAAGCAGTATTTCTCCCGGTTATTGTCTCCGATTTTGTAAAAGAGTGCTTGCTGGATTGCGGGTGTAGTGGGTGTTGCGCGTAAGCGCAACCGGGTCGGGCCATTTGTGCGGCTGGAACGCAGTGGGCATCGTTTTGAGCCAATCCGCAAAACCCGCGGCTTGTCTCAAAATCGAGCCTTATTCTAAGCGGCAAAGCCGCAAAGAATAATTTCACTGCTGAGCCGCATGGCCCGACCCGGTTGCTAGGCAGAATTGAGCTTATCTGCAATCGAAGTTGGGTATTTGACGAAGTGCTTTTGCAAGTGTGGTGGTCAAACAATTGCTCACTTTTTAGGTGGTACGGCAATGCCAACTGATTTAGGTTAGAAGGTCGGGACATTTTGCATAGGCCGAATATCTCTGCTTGTTTCCTTAACAAACCTTGGATGGCAAGCCAACCGATTTAGTTGATTCACTGAGAACTAGGTTCGTTCATCAGACAAATTGCACTGGTGTCGCCAATTTAAACCTTGTATCCGCTAACCACGGTCGTCAATTGCGTGGCTCTCCATCAATTGGCAACAGCTTGCCAGTCGGCGTGAGTGCTCAAACGTCTGTTAAAACGTTGAGCGGCTGGAGCGGAGAAATTCGGGGTGAGATCGCCGTGAAATTGGTCTTAGTGGCTTTGCCACTTAGACCAAGGCCTGATTTTGAGACAAGCCGCGCACTTTGCGGATTGGCTCAAAACAGCGCCCACAGCGAGCTCACCCCGAATTTCGCAGCGCAAGCTGCGGCCATCATTGAAACGTGCCCACAACAACAATGCAAAAAAGCAGTCACGCCAAAGTCGCGCGACTGCTTTTCATTTACTGTTCCCTTTTGTTCGCCAAATCACCGCAAGAACTGACGAGTGATTAAGTCAGATGATCGACTTCGATCTTAACCGTTTCCGGCAACAACTTAGCCAACGTTTTCAACAGCACTTCTAATCCCTGATTGAAATTCATTTGAATCTGCTGAGCGTCATTGATCACAAACACAATGATCACCCGCACTTTACCATTGGGCAGCGTGACCGGCAAGACCTTCAAAGCCGTCACCGTGGAGTAATCCACCACCCGGGAGAAGAGCCCGCTGGTAACCAACCGTTTCGACCCGATCCCCCCAACACCATCCATAAAATTCAAGGTGAAAAAGGCGGCCAATAAAATCACGAAAGCGAAATTATTGATCGGTTCACTCAAGGCCCAGCCACCGATCAGCAGACTGAAAATCAGCGGCGTGTACTTATAGCGAGCCCGGATCACGATCTGGGACTGCCAGTAGATCCCAAAGAGCATGCTAGCCAGCAAGGCGGCAATTAATAGATAGATCATCATCGGCGCAACACCTCCGTTACTTTTCTACACATCTAATTCTACACTTATCCCCGGCAAATATCAGCAATTCTGTTCAAACTCCGCCAATATCGGCCTTTAGTTGGAGAGGCGCCGCGCTGGAACGCGGATCAGGCGATGATTCTCCTTCTGCCCAGCAAAATCAGCGCAACCGTGGTATACTGAGGTTGATTAGATAAGCTTCGATTGTCAGAAAAATAAATTATTTCTAATTATTTCGTTGATCTCGGTTACGGTGTTTTTCTAGAAGATAAGCGACATAAAATCCGGGATTGTTCTAAATAGGTTGTAGACAATCTTGTTCGTTTATCGACGAAACCATTGTCATATCAACGTTTATCACCATTTTGCTTAAACGATTTATAATCAGATCATTTTTAGACTCATTCTAATTTACATCACAATTCTTCTATGCTATACTGACGATGAACAGGTCAGGATGGCTTTTTTTAGTTGGACTGACTTCGAAGGAGGAAATTTTTATGGCACATCAAAAAAAATTTCTGACGGTTTTGGCAGTCGGATGTGTGGCTTTGATCACACAATTTCTGTTTCATCAGCCAATCGTAGCACAAGTTATCGTCACCGTGATGGGGGCGATTCTAGCCTTGTCCATGTTTGTGGAAATGGTCAAGACTTTGAAATCAGGCAAATACGGCGTGGATCTGCTGGCGATCATGTCGATCGCCGCGACCTTAAGCGTCGGTGAATATTGGGCCAGCTTGATGATCCTGGTCATGTTGACCGGTGGCGATTCATTGGAGGATTACGCCGCCAACAAAGCCGGTTCCGATTTGAAAAATCTCTTGGACAACTCGCCGTCCATCGCCCACGTTCAGGAAAATGGTGGTCTAGTGGATAAATCCATTGATGACGTGCAATTGAATGACATCGTGGTGGTCAAACCTGGTGAAGCCGTGCCCGTGGATGGGATCGTTACCGCCGGCTCAGGGAGCTTTGACGAATCGTCGATGACTGGTGAGTCAGTTTTGATTCCCAAGAAAGTCGGCAGTGACCTGTTATCAGGGACGGTCAACGGCGACACTGCAATCACCATGCGGGTCACCCACTTGGCCGCCGATTCGCAGTATCAGACGATCGTCAAATTGGTCAAGGAGTCCGCGGACAAACCCGCGCATTTCGTGCGGATGGCCGACCGTTACGCTGTGCCTTTCACGATTATTTCCTTGGTGATTGCCGTTGTAGCTTGGATCGTTTCCGGCGATCCCCATCGCTTCGCGGAAGTGCTGGTTGTCGCCTCACCATGTCCGTTGATTTTGGCGGCGCCGGTGGCCTTGGTTTCCGGGATGAGCCGCTCCAGCCGCAACAGCATCATTATTAAATCAGGGACCAGCATCGAGAAACTGGCCAAAGCTAAAACAGCCTTCTTTGACAAAACCGGGACGATCACCACAGGGCGTTTGAATGTGATCGCCGTTCACCCTGAAGCTTGGCTGTCCGAGGCCGAATTTATCGGCGCGTTAGGTAATTTGGAGATCCAGTCGAATCATATTTTCGCCCGGGCGATCGTCCGCTATGCCAACGAACAACCTGATTTCGCCGCGGCGCAAGTCGATGATTTCAGCGAAGTCGCCGGTCAAGGTGTCCAAGGTCGCTTCGCGGAACACGAAATCAAAGCGGGCCGCGCGACTTTCATCGCCGCAGCCCCAGCAGAAGTCCAATTAAATGAAGGCGAATCCGTGATTTTCATGTCGATCAACGACCGCTTCGCCGGCTATGTCACCTTGGCCGACCGGATCCGCACGGAAGCGCCCCAAACCATCAAAACGTTACGGCAACAAGGTTTGTCGCGGTTGGCCATGTTGACCGGCGACAAGCAGGAAACCGCGGAACACATTGCTGCCCAAGTGGCGCTGACCGAAGTCCACGCGGAATGTTTACCTCAGGAGAAAATCCGCCTGATCACCGAAGCGCCGGCCAGCGACCGACCAGTGATCATGGTCGGTGATGGCGTCAATGACGCGCCGGCCCTAGCCGCCGCTGATGTGGGTATCGCCATGGGCGCGAATGGCGCCAGCGCCGCCAGCGAATCCGCCGACGCCGTGATTTTGAAAGATGATATTTCCAAAGTCGCCACCGCCGTCGAACTGGCCCGCGATACCATGAAAGTAGCGCGACAATCCGTGATGATCGGGATCATTATTTGTACCGTGCTCATGTTGATCGCCGCCACTGGGGTGATCCCAGCCTTGTTTGGCGCCATGCTCCAAGAAGTCGTCGATACCACGTCGATCCTCTGGGCGCTGCGGGCGCGGATGTCCCACGAGAAGTTGAACAAGCAGACGCCACCGGCACAACACAAGACGGAAACGGCTTAGCTCACCTGTAACGTCATGAAAATCAGACGAGGTTAAAACAGAAGTACGCCTATTAAAAAGCAATCGCATGAAAAATGCGATTGCTTTTTTGCAACGTGTTCGCCAGCCCAGCTTCTTCCGCTTAACTACGTCAGACCTCTGGAAGTGCCCTCATACTCAAGACACTCACTGGGTGAAGGCCGACTGATTCGGTTGATTCATCCAGAATTTATCTTGGTTTATCTGGCAAATTATTCTGGTGTCGCCAATGTAAAGCTGGTAACCACTAGCCATGGCCGTCAATTGCGTGGTCCCACATCAATTGACAACAGCTTGCCAGTCGGCGTGAGTGCTCAAGCGCCTATTAAAATGTTGAGCGGCTGGAGCGGAGCGTGGCGTTGGTGGTCTGTTTGTTCGTCTGGCGGAAGGTCGGGCTGGGGGTGAGTCAGCCGCGATATTATTCTTGGCGGCTTTGCCGCCTAGAATAAGGCCGAGTTTTGAGATTTTCGGCGGGTTTCCGAAAAGCTCAAAATCGTGCCCGCCGCGTTCGAAACAGAGTGTGCAACGCAATGGGTTGCTTTTGAGCACGACTAGCGATTTTGCTGGATTGATGCAGTCAATCCAGTGAAATTGCGTATCGGCGCAGAAAGCAATTGCGTGGAACACGTTTCCACCACCCCCAGCCCGACCTGGAGCCCCACCACATCTGCCAACCACCAACGCCACGCGCAGCGCAAGCTGCGGACAAACTACTTTGACTAAGCCAATGCTCAAAGTCAATAAGAGACTCATTAAGTGAAAGCAGACCAATTTGGTTGATTCATCCAGAACGTGTCTTGGCTTATCAGACAGACTGCGCTGGTGTCACCAATGCAAAAACTGGTGACCACTAACCACGGTCGTCAATTGCGTGGCTCCCCATCAATTAGCAATAGCCTGCCAGATGGCGAGAGTGCTCAAGCGGCTGTTATACCGTTGAGCGGCTGGAGCGGAGCGAATCGGGGTGAGATCGCCGTGAAATTGGTCTTAGTGGCTTTGCCACTTAGACCAAGGCTCAGCTTTGAGATTTTCGGGTGGGTTTCCGAAAAACTCAAAGTGACGCCCACAGCGAGCTCACCCCGATTCGCGCAGCGCAAGCTGCGGACATAATTAAACCATACCCACCACCCCAGTGCATGAGCATTAGCCGGGGTAGTGAGCACTCTTTTCGCTTATTTCGTCTGTTTGTGGCGGATCAAGCTGACGATCCCCCAAATCACTAGCGCTAATAATATCACGCCAGAAACCAGTAGATTAGCCGGCATTTGGCTTTCACCTGCTTGCGGTAACTTGCCTGCTTGACCGGGACGTTTGTCCTCAACAGTTTGGTCTTTATCTTTGTCTTTGTCTTTGTCTTTAGCACCTTGTGTGTTGGTCAAAGTGATCGTATTCCCCTCGGTCTGCACGCTGGCCTGATAATCAGGTAGCTCGGTTGCTTCCGTCATTGAATATACGAAATCTTCGCCTTGGTTATTGAACTTCGGCAGATAAACGTCAGTGCCATCAGTCAAGCTAACTTGACTGACTGTTTTTCGCCATTGGTCGGCCGCCGATAAGGTCACGGGTGCCGAAGTCGTCCAAGCCGTCTTATCAGTAGTTTCGCCGCGGGTCAAATGAACTTGAACTTGATCCGGGCGTTGACCCAAATGATTGTTCTGATCTTGCCACAACTTGATTAGGCTTAATTCAACGCCGGGCGCTTTGATTGATGGAATCGGGAAGTCGAACTGTTCCTGACCTTCGCTGGTTGGATCCAAGGTGGTCCGGCCATTGGTCAACAGCCAAGTTTCCGGCTTGAAGTCGCTGGCTTCCGTATCGATCCGTACTTGATAGGTCAGGGTCAACTGTTCGTTGGCGCCTAATTCGAGCCCGGTCATCTTGATCTGACCATTCGACGCGCTGACAGCCACACTGTCCGTCAACAGCTGGCTCGGCTCAGCCACCCAGTTGCCGTTAGCGTTTTTAACTTGGCCAGTCAGTGACCAACTACCGTTATGCTGCGTAAAATCGCTATTCAACAGTAAATCATTGCCCAAGGGATCGATCACCGTACCGTTGGGGATCGTGTCATCGATTTGGGCGGAAATGCTATCTAAGGCTTCGCTCAAATCGGAAAGATCGTCCTGAATCTTCCGGTAGCGTTCTGGCTTGGCGGCAATATTACGATCTAAGTAGTCGCCTCGTTTCTCTGGCTGAACCCCGATCGAATAGGTTTCGATGCCTGAATGATCACGCACATCGAGGATCGTGCCCATCGTATTTTGGACGATCTCCGGCGTCTTTGCATCAATCAAATAATCCTTGGATTTAGACTCACTGGAGCTAATATAACTGGCAATCAGCGGCATCATGGTCATCGTTGGATAGCTCGTTAATGAGTCGATCTGATAGTCTGGACTATTAACAATGTTCTTGCCGGGAACACTGGCGCCCCGGTCGTTCATCGTATAGGCCCGGTTAGCTTTGCCGTCACCAACATGGATCATGACAAAAGTATTGGCATTGCCCGCGGCCCGATCCGCTTGCAATAGTTGCTGCCCTCTGAGCAAGCCCGCCTGCATAAAGGTCCCGGACGACGGCAAGTTAGGGTCCTTCAGAAAACGATCAATGGCCGCCTTAGCACCAGTTCCAGTGTAAAAGCCTGTGGATTGCACCTCGCGACTATAGGCAACCACGGCCAATCGCACTTCGCCAGCCGCTAAGTAATCAGCTAACCCATCAATAAAATCATTGACGCCAGCGATGGCATTGGCTTGTTTCTCACCCTCCATCGTACTGGAGTAGTCCATCACGATCGCGATATCCACCGGTGTATTGACAACCTGCGAGTTCCCCCGAATTGCCAAGGACACGTCAAATAACCCTTGAGTGCTGGTTTCCTTAACCGACTTCTTCACTGAAGCTGCTGGTTTGACGTTCACACCATTGCGATCATAACTGGTGAAATGTTCCGCATCACCACCAGTATAATTCCACGTGTCTGCGCCACTCTGATCCAGATCCGCTTCCCCGTTACTCAGCATCGTGCCATTATTTTGGTCATATCTGAATGCGCCGATCGTCGTCGCTGCTGCTGCCTTTTGAACCTGCGTGCCACTGGCCACCCCGACCAGTAACAGTCCGGCCAACAATAAGTTCCGTACTATTTTCTTCAAAAAAAGCCACTCCCTTACAACCCAATTCACCTAAATGCCACACTGCCACAAAATTGACCCCTACCAACAAAAAAAGCGTTCTCCAACTCGAGAACGCCGCGATTCACCAAAATATGTCGATCGCATTTTTTCACAGCGAAACCGCTGCTGATCAGCGTTAACGATGGTCCTTATGATCATTGAACCGACTGCGAACTGATCGAAAAAAATTATCAACCAATCAGTCAATCAATGCAACCCAAGTTTACCAAATCAGCGGTCAAACAACAAGCGCCAACCCATATTTTAGGCGGTATGATGTCCTGTTCGCACTGACCACTGCCTAGCAGTAGCTAACATTCCCAAACATACCTAGCATTCGGACCGCAACATTGGCAAGGCCATCGAAATTCCTTTCTCCGACACGATGCGACCAAGAGCGAAAGCACTCATTAGTAAAGGCTTTCTAACATATTATCTCAAATAAATCGTGTGCAAGGTTTCGTCTCTGCTCCTCAAATCTTGACCCATCACCGTCCCGACCGACCAGTTTCGCAATTTCTCCGCCGATTTCCCGCTAGAACAGCTTACAGTCGCGCTAAATTATGCTAAACTTAGGGATAGTTACTTTATTGTGGGAGACGCTGGGGAAACCGTTCGCATAGCCAAAATAGCTCAATTACCCAGCTTGAATTCAAAGTTAAGGCGGAATTTTTATGAAACTTTTCGGCAATCGTACCAAAAAAAACGAACCTGAAATCACTCCATCTAAGCCAGCAGTCGCCCCGGTGACGCCAGCGCGCTTGGCTGAACCGCAAACAGCCACCCCAACAGTGCCGGCACCAACTGCCGTTTCTGCGTCAACACCGACTGCGGTCCTAGCGCCAACTCCGGCACCAGCCCAAAAGTTGAGCACCCATGACCAACGGGTGGCTTTGGAGGCACAACTGACACAGATGGCCAGCGATTATCGGCAGGTCAAGACCCAGCTGAAGCAGCAATTATTCGCGGAGAAACAGGAAAATCAAACTCAGCTGGCAACGATCCAACAGGAATTGGCCACCTTGGAAACTAAAGCGCAAGCGAATGCGGCCGAAATTGCCCGGCTCAAGGCGATCAGCGATAGCGAAGATCAGGCGGCAATCGATGACCTGGCCGGTGAGTTAGCGGCCTTGGCCCAAACAACGACGCAGGAACAGACGCATTTGACCGGCGTTCAGAAAGAAATCGACGCCACGACCAAAGCGATTCGCCAGGTTGTTTTGGAAATCGATGAGAACGAACAGACCAGCAATCAACTTTCCAACCAGATCAAGGCCGAAACCGATCTACAGAAGATGTACGAATTGATGGCGGCACAGAAGCCTCAAGTCGACGCGCTCTACAAGAAGCGCGGCCGGTTGGTCAGTACCCGAGAAGAATTGAACGATAAATTCAATCAACTCAGCAACCAGCGCGATGAATTAGCGGCCCGGGTCAGCCAGCTCAATCAACAAAACAACACGAAAACAGGTCAGCAGAAACAACTAGAGACGGCTCTGGCCAACAAGATCGCGGAACGCCAACGAGAACTGACCAATGCGGAAAATGCCGGTCAACGTTTAGACCGGCAGATCACCACCGCTAGCGGTCAAGTCGCAGCTTTGACCGCCACCATCGCCGGACTGCAAGACCACGTTACCGAACTATTTGACAGTCCCTATTTACTGCGCGCGATCCAATATGACGCGCAGCGCGATCATCTGGTTTTCACCCCAGAGTTGACCAACCGGGCTAGCACGGAACTAGCTTTGTTGCGCTACTTACAGACGACCTTGCCCACCGCACCAACCTTATTCACGGCGACTTATCAGCCAGCAGGCGCCGCAGCGGTTACCGAGGTTTTGGCACAAGCGGGGTTGACCGGGATCACCGTGATCGACCTCTACGACCAACTGCAACGCAGCGGCGAGGATACCGCACCACAAGTCGAATTACCCCAAAACGAAAACTGGATCCAGCGAGTTGATCTGGAGCACCATACCACGTCGATTTTCGACAAGGAAGATCATTTATTGATGACCATCCATCAAACTGACGGCGCCATCACTCAGATCGACTACTTCACCAACGACCAGAAAGTTCGGAGCAAGCAATATAATCCGGCGGGTCAACTATCCACCAGCGCGCAATTTGATGAGGATGCCCAGTTGACAACCATCGATTTCTACCGCATTGATGGGACCGTGGTCTTGACCAAGACGCTGACCGCCGGCAAAATCGAGTCGTTGCAACTGTTCGATGCTCAAGGTTTGGTCACCCATGTTTTCGCCAGCGAAGACGAATTAACCGCTTGGTGGCTGCAACATTACTTAGCAGCACAATCCCAGACGCCAGTGCTGCTTGGCGATATTCGAACCGGTTTCTACACGGTTCTTGCTGAGCGCCAACCAGATCTGACGGTGATTCCCGTCCTGACGAATTTGCGACCGGAGAGCAAGTCTTTGCAGAAAGTGTTGCGCCACACGCCGGCATTTCGCCGCTTTCTCGTCCAGACCGACCAAGATTGGCAAGCCTTGGCCGCAACCACCGACCGGGATTTGGAAGTCGACCTGATCGAAAACACGCAACCAACTTTGCCGAAGAACCTTAGCACGCAAGATTAATTCACTGAGCGATCAATTTAGGCCAACAAAATCAGATAATCGTATCAGCCAAACAACAAAAATAGCCAGCCCATTTCGGGCGTGGCTATTTTTGTTGGTGTCTTGGGACGGCGGTGTTCGACTTGCTGGGAGGAAACAAGGGGAACGAGAATCGTTAATATGGGTTAGCTGCTCATGATTTGGGACGGCTTAACTTTGCTGCGGCTAGCGTGGCTTGACGATTTTCCACAACCCACGGACAACCGCGAATCCGGTCAGTAACAGTGCTAGCGTTCCCAGGGCTGTCAGGACAGAAGCGTGGCGCTCATTTGCTTGCGGTAAGACCGGCCCCTGCTGGTCATTTGCTTGCGGTGTCCACGGTGTGCTCGGCAAATCGGGTTGCGGCGTTGGGGTAATCAAATCTGGTGTCGCCGGGTTTTGCGGATCTTGCGGCTCGCTTGGCGTGACTGGATCAGGCACCGTTTCCGGATCCGCTGGGGCCTCTGGTTGTTCCGGCGCTTCGGAATCGCCCGGGTTCTCTGGATTTACTGGTGTTTCTGGTTCCTCCGGTGTTGGCTTCTCTGGTTGTTCTGGGGTTGGTGTTTCTGGTTCTTCTGGGGTTGGTTTCTCCGGTTGTTCTGGTGTTGGCTTCTCCGGTTCTTCTGGTGTTGGTGTTTCTGGTTCTTCCGGTGTTGGCTTCTCCGGTTCTTCCGGGGTTGGTTTCTCTGGTTCTTCTGGTGTTGGTTTGTTTGGTTCTTCCGGTGTTGGTGTTTCTGGTTCTTCTGGTGTTGGTTTGTTTGGTTCTTCCGGTGTTGGTTTCTCCGGTTGTTCTGGGGTTGGCTTCTCCGGTTGTTCTGGAGTTGGTGTTTCTGGTTCTTCTGGTGTTGGCTTCTCTGGTTGTTCCGGTACTTCTGGCGTTTCTGGGTCGACTGGTGGTGCTTCTAAATTGTTGGCTTCCACGGTCAACGTCACAGTGCGCTGATATGGCGTGCCGCCATTTAGCGCCGCGGGAATCGTGAAAATCACTTGATAAACGCCGGGTTTAGCAAGATCAACGCTGCTGGCGTCAACGTCTAGATCCTCCAACGACAACGCGATTCCTTGGGCGGTCGCACTGTCAAAGTGAGCGGCTGGTGACCAGGCTTCGTTGGCTTTGATGGTCAAGTCGTGGGCGACGATTGTCGTTAGTTGGTCAGCAACCGTCAAGTGGGACTTGAATTTTTTGTCATCATAAGTATAGGTAACTGTATATTCACCAGTTTTCTTCACGACCTCTGCTTCCGTATACTCCTTGCCGTTGTAGGCAGAGGCGATCGTCACCTTGATCTTATTCTGATCAAGATCCAACTTCGCCAATGGCACTTCTGCGCCTTCCTTCGTGCGAACTTGAGTTAAATTATCTTTGACGGTCCAAGCGCTACCCCGCGCGATTTTTCGGTCTTGGGTTCGTAACATTGGGTGGTAAACAGCCGTAAAGGTTTGGGGTTCGTCAGTGACCCGATAAGCGAGTGGCTCTTTTTGGTCGACATAACCGGCGTAGGAAGGGTATTTATAGTATCCTTGTTGGTACAAATCAGGATGTGCTGCCGTCACAAAGCGAACGTCACCAATGCTTTTCCCGTTCTCATCAACACTTTGAACAAACACACGCTCGCCGATCAGATCGGTGTCATGATAAGGAATGATTATCGTCGCCACTGGCTGATCTGTTTCACCGCGCTGATAGAGGTTGGCGAACATCGCATAACGGTATTTGTGCGGCAAATCAGTCTGCCCAGCAAACTCCGGCGGTAATCCGGGATAAGCTTCTTGCTCAGCCAGACCTTCGTAGGTGACTTTAAACCCTGATACACTGCCATTACCTTGAGCAGCGCCGTTTTCATAGACGCTGATTTTATTCTGGGGGCGACCTGCAGGCATCGCCAAGTCTAAACGCTGGTATTGATTGAAATTAAGTTGGGGCACGTCAAACTGGCGTTCTAAGGTTTCACCTTTTACCGGTTTGATGACCCGCGCAAGGTCGTAGGTTTCGGTGGTTTCTCCCTTTAGGACCCCGGTGTTGTTAGTCACAACTATCTGACCTTTGTACTTGAATTGTTGTAGTTTTTCCTGTCTTATTCCAGAGAAATCACCAATCGAATTGTTACTGATATCGAGGGACTTAAATTGAGGACATAAAGATTGAATAAAGAGTAACTCGTCTGTGCTTTGAATTTGGTTGCCACTGACATCAATCGTTTCAAGGTGACGCAGATTCACCAACGGAGTCAGCGAGCGAATATTTCCCCGGCGTTGTGGTTGTCCCAGACCTTTGAGAACAATTGACTTCAGATTGACGGCCTTTCTTAACCCGTCCAATTCATATTCGCCATTGGGTCTGTACTTCGGCACCAATTCCGAAGAGAAGGGCGCAAACTCGCCCGGATCGGTCATTGGTTCATTACTGAGCCATTCCAATTGGGCCATTTCCTCGGAGTGAATTTGATCCACCGAAGTCACGGCCACACCTTGGCGTTGAAGATTATTCAGCACCAATTGCTGGAGCTCGCGGTTAGGCATCCAAATGTTGATCTCTGGCTGGGCTTGAGCAGCTCGTGTGGTTACCGCCGTTGCAGTGGATGAATCCGTCGGGCTGTCCGGCGCTACGGTTGTTGCCTGTGGGTCCGATATTTCACCGTTTTCGATCGCGGTTTCCTTGGTCTCGTTTCGTCCGCTTGGTGACTGTGCCGCCGCGGATTCGTTCTCGCTCAAGGCTGCTTGTGCGTTCGCCAACGCCGCTTGTTCACCTAACAAATTGTTTAACAGCGCGTCTGCTTTTGCCTGCTTCGCCGTGCTTGTCGGTCGACTTGCCCCCGCAGCAACAGCGAGTTGTCCGTCTGCGGCCGCCACTGTCGCCGTTGTCAGCGGTGTGCTGAATAGCAGTGCCGCCCCGGTCATGCTTAGGATGAGCTGATATTTTTTCGTCTTCATTGTCTTCCCCCTGATCCTCACCAGCTGTTATCGTTGCGAAAAGCAAATCGTTTGGCCCGATTTAGATCTTCTCTCCGAAATAACTGGATGAGGTGTGTGATTAAGATTATTCTTTGTTACTTTTCTGTTGATGGATCGTTACCAGCCCAGTTAGGCCCAGTCCAGCCAAAGCCGTCATGATCAGCCCCATTAGTGGTGCGCTGACCGTGGTGGCCTCACCGGCTTGTGGCAACTGTGACCCTTCAGCCAACTGTGCCGAAAAATGCGGAAATTGCACGTGGTTGACGGCGTCGCGTTGGCTGTCGGGAACTGACACAGTGCTGTCAGTACCTTGGTGGTTGCCTGTTTGGCCGTGTTCAGAGTTGTTGTGACTGTCATTATTCTGTTGCCCTCCTGTTAGCTCATCGCCATTTTCGGTGTTCCCACTGTTCTCGGCGTTTTCGCTGTTCTCGCTATTTTCATTATTTTCGCTATTCGCAATATTTTCGGCATTATCCGCTTGGTTGTTGCTGGCTTGGTCATCATTATTTTCGCCGTGATCACTAGCGCTTTCGTCGCTTGGATTTTCGTTGCTTTCATTATTGACGTCTTGGTTGGCATCTTGGTTATTGCTGTTGGCGTCGCCGTCGTCGGAATCTCCAGTGTTTTCATCTGGCTGGGCTGGACCGTCTGGCGTCCCAGCCGCATCGCCGGTGCCTTGGTCGGTTGAGCCGTCATTATCGGTACTTTCGTTGTTGGCATCTTCCCCGTCGGTACCTTGATTATCAGTACCCGGCTTATCAGTAACTTCATCACCCGCGTCTTGATTGTCAGTGCCTTGGCTATCGGTACTTTCGTTGTCCGTATCTTGATTGTCAGCGTCTTGGTCAGTGTTTTGGTCATCAGTGTCTGGCTTATCCGTATTTTCATTGTCGGTGACTGAGCCATCTGTCCCTTCATCACCAACATCTTGATTGTCGCCGCTTTCGTTGTCAGAATCCTCGCTATCGGCTTCTGGGCTATCATTGTTGCCAGGGTTGACGTCTGGATCGGGTGTGTTTTCATTGGGATTTTCTTGGTCATCGGGACTTGTTGCTGCATCGCCATCATTTATTTCAGGTGTGTTTTCAGTGCCGACGTCTTGATTGTCAGTATTTTCATCGCCAGCGTTTTGATCGTCTGGGGTGTTGGCGTCACTTTCTTGGTTATCGGGCGCTTCGGCACTGAGGTCAGTATCGCCAGCGTTTTCGTCACTAGCGTCTTCGGAGTTGTTCTCTTGATTGGCGTTACTTTCGGGTGCTGATGTCTCGTTTTCGCCACCATTGTCGGGTAACTGGAGCTCATCAGCTTCTTGTGTTTCTGCGGCAGCGGTCACCGCAGTGGCTGCCTCGTTATGCGTGGCTGCTTGAGCAGTCGTGGGCCAAATCGCCACACCGGCCATCATTGCTAAGGCTGCCAGCGCCGCACCAGCCCGAAATTTCTTCTTCTTCAAAGGGATTCCTCCTGTATAAAATATAAATTCATTCATTATTTGTTCTGTCCTATCACCACCACGATTAGCAGCGAATCATTGAAGCACCCGGCACATCTAGGGCGGAAGTTATCATATCAAGTCGAATCAAAAAACGCAATATGCATAATGGCATGAATATAAATACAAAGTTATGCTGGAATTTTCTTTTCACATTTTCACGATTAATATTTATCCAATTATTCTCGTAATAAAATACATCGCACTCCCGCTCGTCTTTGGGTCGCGCGGTGCCTCACAAATATTGGTCTAACCAATCAGCTGGCTCATTGTCGCGCTAGAACCTGATGCTGCCTAGATAGACAGGTTGTCCCTGTCCGGACAAGTGGCCCAGGACCAGTCAAAGTTTGTGCATGCTACACAATTTTTCCGGAGCCACTGCTGACTGTAAATAAATTTCAATGCCACAGCGCGGACATCAGAAAAAATATTTTTTCAGACACAAAAAAACACCACCAAGTTCAACTTGATGGTGGCGGAGATTACAGGTAGACTAGGCTTGCCAAGTGGCCCGTTTTAGCGTTATGCTCAATTGGTTGTCAGTTTCGTTTGTAAATAGGCCAACAACACTTGGGCCTGATTATCCTGCTGATCCTTGGCACCATATAACAGCACCACATCGCCTTGGGCCAATTGCGCCTTGATTGTTGCCAGAAACGCTGGAAAGTCGGGATTGGCGGCCAATTCCGCCTGATAGCGTTGCTGAAATTCGGGAAACTTTTCTGGATCATGATTGAACCATTTCCGTAATTCGGTGGTCGGCGCGATTGCTTTGGCCCAGAGATCCAACTGGGCCTTGTCTTTAGAGATTCCCCGGGGCCAAACGCGATCAACTAAAATGCGATAAGTGTTGGGCACCACTGGATTTTGATAAATGCGCTGAATCGTTAACATGCGCTCACTTCTTTCTGGCAGCAATTTTGGCCGCTGACCCTACTCGCGCGCTCGGTTGCGTTCCGCCGAAACCGCAAGAGGATCAACCGCTCAATTGACTAAGCCTAACTGATTTGCCAACTCCAATGATAAGGACTTGACTGAAAAATGCAACTAATGCCCCCTATTACCAGCCCTCGCGGCTTAGATCCCGCCTTTTTCACCGGTCGGGACACGCTGACGATCACGCAAGACTTGCTGGGAAAATTACTGATTTACGATAGTCCGGCCGGTCAAGTCGGCGGATACATCGTCGAAGCAGAGGCTTACTTAGGCGCGGCTGATCCTGGCGCTCACGCTTACCAGAACCGGCGCGTGCCTTCCAACGAACCACTTTATGGCCCGCCAGGCACGATCTACATTTACGCTATTCGCGGCTATTATGATTTCGATGTGGTCACCCAAGCGGCCGAGGAGCCCCAAGGCATTTTGATTCGGGCAATTGAACCGGCGATCGGCCTGGATTTGATGCGGCAAAATCGCCCTCACCAACCAGACTTGAACCTGACCAGCGGCCCGGGGAAGCTAATGCGCGCCCTTAACATTCACGACACGAAACTGAACGGCTTAGATTTTCATGAAAGCCCGTTGAAAATCATTTCGCAGGCCAGTCGCACCCCGGCCAACATCACAACCACCGCCCGAATCGGGGTCCGCACCGCTACAAATTGGACAGATCACGATCGCGTTTTCGTCACGGGAAACCCTTTCGTGTCCAAAATGCGGCAGCGTGATTATAATCTAAACGATTACGGATGGATAAGTTAAGTCATTGATACCAATGTTTGTACCGATTTTCACGTTTAAACATTTTGAATATTTTTTGAAATATAAATTGTTCTCAACCTATTTAGGTGCTATAATAGGTTCTGGGGAAAAGCGAGACCAGCTCGTGGGCAGCGAGCCAGTCAAACTTGATAAGTTTAAAAATACATTATTGGGGATTCAATCAGAACGCGTTATTTTCTGAGGTTTTCAGAAAATAAGTGGGATGGTCGGGTCTCTTTTTCTTTTTTAAACATGCGTGTTTCATGATTATTTCGTTGGGGAACGTCATTTTCTCTACTTCGTGGGAGACGAAGCGGATCGACTACACCGTCAAATCGGTTTGGATTGATCAACTAAGGAGAAAACTAAGCAATGAAAACTCGCAATATCACCCTGAAAAGATCCCATTTGGTTACCGGGATCGTCGTCACTGCCGCTGTCGTTTTAAGCTCATTATCTTTGGGCACGAATCTGACCGTCGCGATCAGTGAAGATACGTCCGAACCCACGATCTCCGCGCAAGCTCAGGTCGCGTATCAAACAAAACAACAAGAAAAATTAGAGCTGAGTAAAGCAGCTAGTCAGAAGCAAGCCGCTAAATTTGTTGCAGCCAAAGCAGCAAAAGCAGCCAATAACAACGCCAATGAACAAGCTGCAACTGGTACGACCAGCAATACAGCGGCCACCCAAACGGCCAGCACAAACAACGCAACTAACGGCAATCCGACTACGGGCAGTCAAACGGCTGCGACATCAACCTATCGCACGTCCACCAGCAGTGCCTCGTCACAACAAGCAACGGTTACCAGCGGTTTGAATCTGTTTGGTCGACATTTTGCGATTGGCGGTTCCTTCACAGCGACTGCCAGCAATAAAGTTGTCCCCACGGATAGCGTTTATCGTTGGTCTTATCTGCCTTCTGTGATCCTCGTTGACGCTGGCAATGTTGCCGCGCATAACGCGGTGGTGCAATTGGGTGTCGGCAGTCATGTGGTGATCGATGGTCAACAATTGACAGTGACTGGCATTTCTGGCGAAGCTTGGTCAACACTCAACAATAACATTTATGACACGGTTGCGCGGTTGAAGCAGCACCGGGCCGTGATTCAGACTTGTATGAGTTCTGGTAGTGATCCGTTTATTCGTCATATTTTCTTGGACTAAGCCGATTCTTTTCTCTTGAAAAATGGACCGGCTGGCACCGCGCAAATTGCGCGGTGCTATTTTTTTGTTCGCATAGGCAGATTGTGCTGGTAAAAGTAGTTTGGCCGCAGCTTGCGCTGCGAAATTCGGGGTGAGCTCGCTGTGGGCGTCACTTTGAGCTTTTCGGAAACCCACCGAAAATCTCAAAGCTGAGCCTTATTCTAAGCGGCAAAGCCGCTAAGAATAACGACACGGCGATCTCACCCCGAATTTCTCCGCTCCAGCCGCTCAACGTTTTAACAGCCGTTTGAGCACTCACGCTGACTGTCAAGCTATCGTCAATTGGTGGGGAGCCACGCAATTCACGGCCGTGGTTAGCGGTTACAAGCTTTACATTGGTGACACCAGCGTAGTCTGTCTGATGAACTGAGGCAAGTTCTTGATGAATCAGCTGAATCGGTCGGCTTAATCAGCTGAATTCGGTCGGCTTCCAAACCAATGATTGTTAAGGAAACAAGCAGAGAGTGTTCAGCCTACGCAAAATATCCCGGTCTTCTAATCCAAATCAGTTGGCATTGTCGTACCACCCCCAAAAGGGCGATTGTTTGACCTCTCGCTTGCAAAAGCACTTCGTCAAATCCTTCGCCTCGATTGCAGATAGGCGCAATTCTGCCCAGCAACCGCCTCAGGACGTGTGGCTCAGCGGTGAGATTATTCTTAGCGATTTATCGCTTAGAATAAGGCTCGATTTGAAGACAAGCCGCGGGCTTGCGGATTGGCTTCAAACGATGCCCACCGCGTTCCAGCCACGACAAACGTCCTGAGGCGGTTGCGTCACCACCCAAACCCACCCCACCTGCAATCAAGCACAAGATCAAATATTGCGCGTACATCCTTCACCCGAAATCCAGTCGAACTTTCCCCGAAAATGTGCTATCTTTATGGTGTACGAATTTGGCGCTTTAGCGTCAATCATTTTTTCAGCAGATGGAGGTTATTTCATGTCCGAACAAAATATCGAACGTGCTTGTACGACGATTTTAGTCGGGAAAGACGCCAGCATCGACGGATCCACAATGATCGCCCGAAACGACGATACATTCCACGCCGTAGCGCCCCACCGATTCTATATGCATCCAGCGGTTCACGGTGAAAAAGGCCGGGTGCTCAAGTCTTATCTCAATGGGTTCCAAATGGAATTGCCTGAGGATGGCTATCGCTATCCGGCGGTCCCGAACGTTGATTATCAGAAGCTGGGGTATTATGACGAAAGCGGGATCAACGAGAAAAACGTCGCCATGAGTTGTACCGAAAGTACTTATGGCAACGAGCGAGCCTTGGCCTTTGATCCATTAGTTAAGGACGGTCTGGACGAAGACTGTATGCAGACGGCGGTTTTGCCTTATATCGACTCGGCGAAAGCTGGGGTGGAATATCTGGGCAGTCTGATCAAGAAATTCGGCTCGCCGGCGGGAAACTCTGTTTTATTCGGCGACAAGGATAACGTTTGGTACATGGAGATCGTCACGGGCCATCATTGGGTCGCCCAACGGATTCCCGATGACGCTTATGTGATCGCGGCGAACCAAGTGGCGATCCAACAAGTCGATTTCAATGATCATGACAACTTCCTTTGGTCTGAAGGGATCCAAGATTATGTTGAAGAACACCATTTGAATCCAGACCAAGCTGGCTGGAACTTCCGCCATATTTTCGGCACGGACAATGAAAAAGATCGGCATTATAACACGCCGCGGGTTTGGTATGGTCAACATATCTTGAATCCGGAGATCGACCAAGACCCTGAAAGCAGCGATTTACCGTTCATCTGCCGGACGAGCCACAAAATCTCACCTGATGATATTGAATATATTCTCGGTTCCCATTACAACGAAACCCCTTATGATCCCCTAGGCAAGGGCGCTGACGCCGATAAGTATCGTTATCGGCCGATTGGTTTGAACCGGACGCAAAACTCGCATATTTTGCAGATCCGTAATGATGTGCCGGCAGAACACGCCGCAGTCATGTGGTTGTGCATTGGCTACCCAACCTTCAGCCCTTATCTGCCGTTTTACACCAACGCCACTGACACCGCCCCGTCTTACAGTGATGTTTCTCTGGACTTCAATTTCAAAGAGGCCCATTGGATGTACCGGGCCTTGTCTGTTTTAGTGGAATCTAATTACAGCCATTTCGTTCAAGATGATCTGGATTACTTGAAGGAATGTCGCCAAGAGTTGCGCGCCCAGATCGCCGCTGTTGACGCCCAAGCCGCTAATTATTCTGGCGAAGCGCTGACCGCCTTCTTGACGGAAAAGAACCACGAAACCGTGGACATGATGCGGACCAAGACCGAGGCGTTCATGGGCCACCTGTTCACCAAGGGCATTACCTTATCGCGGTTAACTTTCAACATGGATCGCAATCTGTAAGCCCACGATTCAAAAAAATGAGAGCGAGAAAAGCAGCCGTTGCCGGCTGCTTTTTTAATGTCGCCATGACCCTGCTGGTTTGGCGCGCTGGTTTCTTGCGCGGGTTTGGCGTGTTGGTTTCTCGTGCTGGTTTCTCGTGCTGGTTTGGCACTGGTTTCTCGTGTTGATTTCTCGTGCTGGTTTGGCGCTAGTTTCTCGTGTTGATTTAGCAAACAGGTTTCTCATGCCGGTTCCAAAGAGCATATTCGCCGGGCGCAAACACGGACCCTGGATAAAGTGATTTTATTTTTTCTCAGCGTGATAGGGTTTCAGCTCAGCGGCAGTATAATAATCTTGTTGAACGCCACTAAAGCGAACTAAGATGCGATCGTGGGTTTGATCCAAATAGACCACCACAGCTACCAATGGCGTTGTTCCCAGCGTTGCCCAGACTAAATCACCTATTTTATAAGTTTGTTCCATCAAATTGACCTCCCAGTCGTGAAGTTATTGAGTCTTGCGCTCACTTCAAATAATATAATAAGCAAAGTAGCGGGGCAGCTCAATCGGCGATTCCCGCCATTCGTTCAATAATCAACGGATGGGATAAACTGTTGATTAACCGGCGATTATTCTTAAGAGGTGTTTTCATGGTCAAAGCAACCGATCTTCGGGTAGTCAAAACCCGCCAAGTCATTCAAACCACTTTTGAAGCTCTCCTAGTGACGCAACCTGTCAATAAAATCACGGTCACTGCTTTGGCTCGACAAGCGCGGATCAACAAGGGCACGTTTTACTTACATTACGCCGATATTTTCCAATTGTACGAACACATTCTGGCAGAAACAGTGACCGAAATCGTGGCTAGTTTTCACGATTATCCCGCCCTCTTGACCGATCAGCCCAGGTTCATCCGTCAATTTCTCTTTGGCCCGGCGCCCACGCCGACAGCCAGCCAGCTGGCGATCCTTAAACCTGATAATTTGCGATTCGCGCGGAACTATCCGCATATTTTTATTGACGCTTTTCGCGACGCCATTTACGCCAACACAGCGTTGACTCGCTCCCGCGATAATGACTTGCGTCTAGAATTCGTGCTCAATGGCATGTTGGCGATTCTGATCGATCCCCAGCTGATCGACAAAACCAACGCTACCCAAGTTGATCAAACTGTCAACACCTTGATTCCAGTAGTCGCCGCCCTCTTTCCCCAGCGAACGTAACCGGATTTCGGCTGACGAGCTGGGCGACTGACGCCATTTGCGCCAGTGCAAAATTTCCCGCTCCGGCCACTGGCAATCTATGATAGGATAAGAGATAGATTTAGACGCGCTTGGCGTCAGTTGGAGGAAACACTCATGCCAAAAAACCAAAAAGTAGATTACACCGCCATGGTCGCCAGTGCCGTGGTGATGATGCTCCTTTATTTCCTGATCGACCCCCACAGCAAAATTTGGTCGACAATCATCTTGATTCTATTGATCATCTTCGTGGCGACGATCCAAAGCGTGCGCAAGGCCTCGCAGCGCGCCAAGGTCAAACAGGTCTTGGCGACCAAACGGATCCGCCGCAAGGACTTGGCTGAAGCCGCAAACATCAGCAAGATCGAACTCAACGATTTCGTTGACGCCGGTGTGATGGCCAGCAAGAAGCGTTACCGCTTGGAAGCCCTAATCGACCGGAAATTCCCCGACCTTTTACAAAAATAGCGCCAACTAGCCAGTCAGGATCGTCGCTGACTGGCTTTTTTTGACGTGATCCACACGCTAGTTCAAACATGGTGAGCGTTGTTTGGAACTGATTTAGACGTTTGATTTCTATTCTTGAATCTGCGCTTGATTGCAGGTGTAGTGGGTTTAGGTGGTGACACAACCGCCTCAGGACGTTTGTCGTGGCTGGAACGCGGTGGGCACTGTTTTGAGCCAATCCGCAAGACCGGCGGCTTGTCTCAAAATCAGGCCTTATTCTAAGCGATAAATCGCTAAGAATAATCGGTTCTTTCTATGGTTTGGCGAATGGCAATATTTGACCACAGGATTATAATGGTGGTGAATATTTGAGGTGATATTTTGAACATCGAAACAA
>NZ_BAAABI010000013.1:0-60611 GCF_054785215.1 Lapidilactobacillus salsurivasis
GACATGATTCCCAGCCGTAAGGTTGAAGACGTCGTCCAGTGGCTCAAGACATATCCGAATTTAAAGTTTGTTGTTAGAGATGGGGCAAGCTTTTATCGCAAAGCAATCAAGATAAGCCATCCAGAAGCAATACAAGTATCTGATCGGTTTCATTATACTGTCACCGTAACCAAGTATTTTCACCAAGCAATTATTGACGCATTACCAAGCCGTATCAAATTAAATAATGAGGATCTAGATGCACTGAATATACAGAATTTTGGAATCCACCAAACTGAATCTAAGGCAAAACAGCAGCATACCAAGTTGCGTCAGACTGTTTGCCAGCTCGTGGCTAAGGGCATGACGCGAGCGGCTGTGGCTAAACATTTTTCAATCTCCAGACGAACTGTACAACACTATTTATCATCCGATTGGTCATGGCATACGCATCCTACACATAATGCGCTTAAGCCATATTTAAGCGAAATCGTGGAAATGTATCAGGCTGGCAAAAACAAGAAAGAAATATATAAGCACATCGTAGCGAAGGGTTATCAGCGTACTTACAGTACCTTCCTACAATACATCAAGGTAAGCAGGATAATCAAGTCACTGCGACTCAAATTGCAAGCCTAGTATATCGTCGTAAGGGCAATTGTAGCTATACACCTGTGGTTCGCCTTACGATGCTTCAATATCCGGAAATCAAGAAGCTTCTTTCATTACTCATGGACTTTATCGATATAACCACAGGTCGTTCTGAAGAATCACTCGATGATTGGATCAGAGGCGTTAAAGCGAATGGGAATGAGCATTTAAGCAAAGTTTGCGACGTAATTAAGCCTGATAAAGTAGCCATCAACAACTCAGTCAAGTATCCTCACTATAGCAATGGGCCAGTAGAAGGACTGAATAACCGCACGAAAACAATCAAACGCGCTGTTTATGGGCGCTGTAGTTTTTTATCATTAAAAGAGAGAATCCTACTTATCGAGAAATATGGTGCGGCATAAGCCTTAATCGCCAAACGTTAGAAAGAACCGAATAATCTCACCGCTGAGCCACACGTCCTGAGGCGGTTGCTAGGCAGCATTGAGCCGATCTGCAATCGAAGCGAAGGATTTGACGAAGTTTTTTTTGCGAGCTAGAGGTCAAAATAATCGTCCAAATCAGTTTGTGGTACGGCAATGTCAACTGATTTGGATCCGAAGGTCAGGACATTTTTCATCGGTTGAACATCTCTACTCGTCTCCTCAACAATCCTTGGGGGAAATCAACCAATTCAGCTGATCCATCAAGAACTTGCCTCAGTTCATCAAGCAGACTGTACTGATGTCGCCAATTTTAAAACTTGTACCCGCTCGCCAGACAATCTTTGAGTGGAGCGCGATCGATCTAGCTGATTCATCAAGAACTTGCCTCAGTTTATCAGACCGACTGTACTGGTGTCACCAATTCAAGGATTGTAACCACTAACCACGGTCGTCAATGGCGTGGTGCCCCATCAATTGACAATAGCTTGCCAGTCGGCGTGAGTGTTCAAACGGCTGTTAAAACGTTGAGCGGCTGGAGCGGAGAAATTCGGGGTGAGATCGCCGTGAAATTGGTCTTAGTGGCTTTGCCACTTAGACCAAGGCTCAGCTTTGAGATTCGCGGGTTTTGCGAAGCTCAAAGTGACGCCCACAGCGAGCTCACCCCGAATTTCGCAGCGCAAGCTGCGGCCAAGCTACTTTTGCCTGCACGTTACCGAAAATCAGAACAGCGAGAGTTGATTCTCATCTGGCAAGTCATTCAAGACACCATTGGCGCTCAGGTAATCGATCAATGTTTTGGAAACTTTCCCCCGGGTCGCTAAATCTTCTTTCGATAGGAAGGGACGTTCGGCGCGAGCGGCAACGATTTGCTTCGCCACGTTGCCGCCTAAACCAGGAATCGCTTTGAAAGGCGCCAAAATTGTTCGTTCATCAAGAATCAGGAAATTCTCCGAATCAGATTTTTCAATATCAACCATTTTGATCTCATAACCGCGTTCCAAACATTCATTGGCCAGCTCTAAAACAGTTAACAAATTGGCTTGCTTGACCGCGCGACTCTTGCCCTTCTCATTGATTTCATCGTTCAACTCTTTCATCCGCGCTTTAACGGCTTCTTTGCCATGACTCATGGCGACCAGATCATAATCATCAGCGCGCACTGAGAAATAAGTGGCGTAATAAATGATCGGGAAATAAACCTTGAAGTAAGCAATTCGTAGCGCCATCAAAATATAAGCCGTCGCATGTGCCTTCGGGAACATATATTTTATTTTCAGGCAAGAATCAATGTACCAGGCCGGCACGTGCTCATTTTCCCGCAACGTTTCTTGCCACTCTTCCTTCATCCCTTTCCCCTTCCGGACGCTTTCCATGATCTGGAAGCTTAACTGCGAGTCAACACCCCAGTGGATCAAGTCCATCATGATGTTGTCCCGGCAGCCGATCACATCCTTCAAGGTGACGACCCCCTGATTGATCAATTCTTCGGCATTGCCCAGCCAAACGTCGGTCCCGTGGGACAAGCCAGAAATTTGCAGCAGTTCCGCAAAGGTGCTGGGATGAGTTTCCTCCAACATCCCCCGGACAAAAGCGGTCCCGAATTCAGGGACACCCAGGGTGCCGGTTTTGGAATTGATTTGTTCTGGGGTCACACCCAGCGCCTGGGTTCCGGAGAACAGGGACAAAACTCCGGGATCATCGGTGGGAATCGTGACCGGATCAATCCCGGACAAGTCTTGCAACATCCGAATCATGGTCGGGTCATCATGACCAAGAATATCTAATTTCAAAATATTATCGTGGATCGAGTGGAAATCAAAGTGGGTCGTCCGCCAAGCGGCATCGGTTTTGTCGGCAGGGAATTGGATCGGTGTAAAATCATAAATATCCATATAATCGGGCACAACGATGATCCCAGCCGGATGTTGGCCAGTCGTGCGCTTAACGCCAGTGGCGCCAGCGGCCAAGCGATCCAACTCCGCCCCGCGTAAATGTAAATCATTGACCTCTTCATAATGTTTCACATAACCGTAAGCGGTTCGATCGGCGACCGTTCCAATCGTGCCCGCGCGGAAAACATATTTTTCACCGAAGAGGACCTTGGTATAATTATGGGCAATTGGCTGATAATCCCCAGAAAAGTTCAAATCGATATCCGGAACCTTGTCGCCACGGAAGCCCAAGAAGGTTTCAAAGGGAATATCGTGACCATCTTTGATCAGCGGTGTCCCACAGTTGGGGCAATCTTTGTCCGGCAAGTCAAAACCGGAGCCATATTCCCCCTTGGTAAAAAACTCGCTGTACTTGCACTTGGCACAACGGTAATGCGGCGGCAAAGGATTGACCTCGGTGATCCCGGTCATGGTCGCCACTAAACTGGATCCCACCGAACCCCGTGAACCAACCAAATAGCCATCTTTATTACTTTTGAACACTAATTTCTGGGAAATCAAGTAAATAACCGAGAAACCATTGCCGATGATCGACTTCAACTCTTTCTTGACCCGAGCGTCGACGATTTCTGGCAACGGGTCGCCGTAAAGTTGATGAGCCTTCGTCATCGCCAAGTCGCGAATTTCATCTTCCGCGCCAGGCATTTTCGGCGTGTACAGCTTGTCTTTGACCGGGGTGATCCCGTCATCAACGAGATCCGCCACTTTGTTAGTATTGGTAATGACGATTTCTTTGGCCTTTTCTGGTCCGAGGAAGTCAAACGCCGCCAACATTTCCGCCGTGGACAGGAAATGCACATCCGGCAAAAGTTGCCGACTTAGCGGGTTACTTTTATCCGCTCGAATTAGGATCTCCCGATAAATCGCGTCCCGCGGGTCCAGATAATGGACATCGCCGGTGGCCACGACTGGTTTACCTAAATCATCGCCTAGCTTGACAATGTTCTTCAGAATATCTTCCAGCGCCGTGTCATCATTGATCAACTCCCGCTGGATCAGCGGCTGATAAACGGCCTTAGGCATCACTTCTAAATAATCGTAGTACATCGCCTTTTGCCGCGCTTCTTCGTAACCTTTTTGCATCATGCTGGTGAAAACTTCGCCGGCATCGCAGGCCGAGCCCACCATGATTCCCTCACGATATCGATTCAGCAACGATCGGGGAACGCGGGCCACCCGGTAAAAGTAGTTGACCATGGCGCCGGAAATGATCTTGAACAAGTTCTTCAATCCGGCCTGGGTTTGGGCGATCAAAATAGCGTGGTGCGGCCGCGCCATCCGCCAACCGGTCCCATCGCCAATGTGCTCATTCAGCTGATTGAGATTGGTGGTGGCAAAGCGCTGATTCATTTCTTTCAGCAACGCGAAATACAACAATCCGGTAGCTTCAGCGTCAGAATCCGCTCGGTGATGGTGCTCCAGCACGATGTTGTACCGCTTCGACAAGGTATCCAATTTATGATTGGCGTTTTCCGGATGGAGCGTCCGCGACATTTCCAAGGTATCCACCACCGGATTATGAATCGAGGTCCGCTTCAGTCGATGCAAAGCCGCGTTCAAAAAGCCGATATCAAAGGTGACGTTATGCCCAACAACCACCGCGTCACCAATGAAATCCATGAACTCGCCGATAACCTCGGCTTCGGATCCACCAGCTTTGACCATTTCATCAGTGATGTTGGTCAAATTGATGGTCGTCGCCGATAACGGATGGCCCGGATCAATAAAGCGGTCATAGCGTTCCAAAACTTGGCCATTTTGCATTCGAACCGCGCCAATTTCGATGATCGTATCATAAACCGCCGATAAGCCGGTGGTTTCCACGTCAAAGATCACGTAGGTCGCATCGGCAGCGACTTCATCTCGCAAGTTGTACGCGACGGTATTACCATCATCGACTAAATTTATTTCCACCCCGTACATCAACTTTAGACCATATTTTTGACTGGCCGCATGGGCATCGGGAAAGGATTGGGCGCCGACATGATCGGTCAATGCCAACGCCGTTTGACCCCAAGCTTTGGCGCGTTTCGCGAAATCACCAATACTGTTGGTCGCGTCCATTTGACTCATATTCGTGTGCAAATGTAATTCGACCCGCTTCTGTTCACCGGTGTAGGCCTCTTGTGGTTCTGGATGTTGGAAGATCTCCATCTCATTGGCGTTGAGCACCAACTCATGGGTGAATTGATCGTTCTGGACACTCCCCTGGGCTCGGACCCAAACCCCTTTCTTGAACTGCTCGAAAATGGCCAAATCATTCCCACGTTTGCGGGAGAAACACTTGATCATGATCGAATCAGTATAGTCGGTAATTTCCAGTGTCAACAAAGAACGCCCCGAGTTAAAGGTGCGGATCTCACTGGCAAAAGCATACCCTTGGACATAAACATTGCGTTCTTCTTGTTCGATTTGATTTAGGGTGATCATTGGTGACTTGGGTTCCACCCCGCTCCCGATCACCGCCGGCACGTCGGAACTGGCAGCTGTTGGCGCTTGTTGGCGCTGCTGTTGCTGGGCGGCGGCTTTTTGCGCGGCCTGCTGGGCGAACTCGCGATCAGCCACCGCCTGTTTCGCCTTCAATTCTTCGATTTTAGCTTGAGCCTGGGAATCGTCTAATTGGATCTGAAAGCGCAACAAAGGAAAGCCCACTTGTTGATAGGCTGTTTGGATCGGGCCCAGGGCTTGCTTTTCCATGAAGCTCTTGACGATTTCGTTGTCAACTTGTAGATACAGACGTTGATCTTGCAATTCGGGTAATTGGTTTTGACAAACCTCGGTGATCATTGGCGAATCGATCCCCGTTTGGCCGATTACATATTGCCAGTAAGCGCCCAAGTTCGTCTGGGTCACCACGGGCGCGGTCGTTGTCACCGCTAACTCCACCTGGGCAATATCTTGAAACGCCGTCCGCAGTTGCGTTTGGAATTGCTGGAAAACCGCAAAGGGCAGAATATCGGGCAACTGCAACTTGAAGGTCCAGCGTCCTGAGATCTCATGAACCACCACTTCAGTAAGTTGTGCCGCCGTGAAGCTATCCTGCTGGTCCGCCGGCCAATTGATCTGTTCCAATAATTTGCCCATCAAATTTTCTTGCGTCAAATGATTTCTCCTTTTCTTGCTTGACTCAGTCGCCACGGTTCCTAACCTCGTTCAGCGAGAGCATCGGCGCGCTAAGACCCCAGTTTCACACCTGACAAAAATGAGACCAAGTGACCCAGCTGACCGCCGCCCCTTCGTCTCATTTTCAGATTACTAACAGTTTAGGAAGCCGAGCGGGTCAGGAAGATCTGCAAGACATTGATCAGATCGTCCTTCTTGACCTCCACGTTCTCACCGGTTTCGCGCAATTGCACTTCGACTACACCTTCACTGGCCTTCTTGCCCACCGTGATCCGGATCGGCAAACCGATCAATTCGGATTCCGCGAACTTCACGCCAGGACGTTCCTTGCGGTCATCAATTAAATAGGTCAGCCCCGCTTGACGCAAAATCCCTTCGATTTCACTGGTCAAGGCCGCCTGTTCTTCGTTCTTCAAATTGATCGGAATCAAATGAATATCAAAAGGCGCCACCGCCCGCGGCCAAACAATGCCCTGCTCGTCAGAGTGTTGTTCAACGATCGCGGACAACAACCGGGAAACACCGATTCCATAGCAGCCCATGATCAATGGTTGTTCGCGCCCATTTTCGTCTAAGAAATTGGCATGGAACGTCTCAGTATAACGGGTGCCCAGTTTGAAGATATGCGCGATTTCGATGCCGCGGGTGAAATGCAAGGTGCTAGTGCCATCCATCGCCGTATCCCCTTCACGCACAAAGCGCAGATCCGTGACACTCTCTGGTGTTAACGGGAAGTCGCGACCGGGATTAACGTTGGTCAAATGGTGGCCGGCCTCATTGGCGCCAACTACAGCGTTGATCATTTTCGTGACGGTTTCATCGGCCACGACCCGAATTTCTTCAGCGATTCCAACTGGTCCCACTGAACCGACCGGTGCTTGGAGCCACTGTTTGACCTCATCATCTGAAGCCATTTCTAAGAAATCGGCTTTCAAGAAGTTTTTCAATTTAACATCGTTGATGTCATAATCGCCCCGAATCAGAGCTAACACCGGTTGGCCGTCCGCCATGAACAAGACACTCTTGATCAATTTCTTGGCGTCGATCTGCAGGAACGCGGCTACTTCGGCAATCGTTCCAGCATCAGGAGTCGCCACTTTCGTCATGGCCAGCTCCGGTTCCTGGGTCGGAATATACTTGTCCACGTTGCGCGCCATTTCCAAGTTCGCCGCGTAGTCATTATTATCCGTATAAACGATGGTGTCTTCACCAATTTCAGCGATGGCGGAGAATTCCCGCGAATCACTGCCACCCATGGCGCCGGCGTCCCCGATAATGACCCGATAGTTCAAGCCCACGCGGTCAAAGATCGCGCGATATGCTTTCTCTGTGGCGTGAAAAACATCATCCAACTGCTTTTCGTTGGCTGAAAATGAATAGCCATCTTTCATGACGAATTCGCGACCGCGAAGTAAGCCATAACGCGGCCGATCTTCATCGCGGAATTTTGTCTTGATTTGATAGAGGGTCAATGGCAGTTTCTTGTATGAACGAATTTCGTTTCGAACGAGATCAGTCACCGTTTCCTCGTGGGTCGGTCCTAAGACGAAATCACGTTGATGACGGTCCTTCAGCTTGAACAAGTTGTCGCCATAAGTGTCATAGCGCCCGCTTTCATGCCACAGATCCGCGGGAATCAACTCCGGCATTGAGACCTCAACCGCGCCCGTTTCCTCGATTTCTTGGCGAATGATTGCCTCGATTTTGTGCAGGACTTTCACCGCCAAGGGCAAGTAAGTATAGACCCCAGCAGAAGTTTGGCGAATATACCCCGCCCGCAACATCAACTGATGACTACGCGCTTCTGCATCCGCCGGATTTTCCTTCAACGTCGGAATAAACATTTGTGACTGTTTCATGCCAAAACTCCTCCAAAAAACTTTTTTACTTAATGAAATAGCGGACGATATCATTCCAGGTCACCGCGACCATTAAAATCAACAAAAAGCCCGCGCCGATCAATGTGATGATGCCCTCTTTTTCCACAGGAATCGGTTTGCGGCGAATGGCCTCGATCAGGTTCAACAGGATCTTACCGCCATCCAGCCCAGGAATCGGAACCAAATTGACCAAACCTAAGTTGATCGATAACATCGCCAAGAAATAAACAATATTAACTAAACCGCCACTAACAACTTGGGCGGTACTGTTGTAAATGCCCACGGGACCAGACAATTTATTCAGACTGAACCCACCAGTGAAGAACGACCCCAGCACCTGCAAAATCCGGCCCGCTAGATCCCAAGTCGCGGTAAAGCCATACTTCAACTTCGCGCCCAGACTGCGATCAACCGCGTTCGTGATCCCGATTTGCCCATATTTGGTTTTACTGCTGGCATCGGTCACAGTTTTCGGTGTCAAGGTTGTGGTTGCCGTCGCCTTGTCCCGTTGATAAGTAATCTTGGTCTTTTGACCATAACGCTTCTGGATCGCGGTCACCAATTCAGTCCAATTCGCGGTCGCTTGACCATTGACTTGAGTGATCTGGTCGCCCGCTTTCAAGCCAGCTTGGGCGGCGACTGAATCACTGGTCACGGTGCCGATTGCATTACTGCTACTGACGACTCCACCTTGCAGGAAAGCCACGATCATGAAGCCGACGATCGCCAACAAGAAATTGTTGAACGGCCCGGCAAAATTCGTCAAGATCCGCCGACCAACCGTCGCTGATTGGAATTGCACATCGCGCGGGGCAATTTGGACCTCGGTACCATCTTTTTCAATGATCAAGGCGTCATGATCCACCTGATAAGTCCGCGGTTGATCGGGATCCGCGTTCTCGTTGCCACTGATCGTCAACGCATCCACCAAATCAGCTTTCCCGATTTGCAGCGGGATCCCGGACAAGTTGCCACTTTCCTCGCTAATGTCGATCACCGTGACCACGCCGGCGTCATTGAGTTGCACGGTGCCACTGGTGCCAGGTTCAATCGCCGAATCATCATCTTCAGCGCCTGCCATTCGCACGTAGCCGCCAATCGGCAACCAACGAATGGTGAAGGTCGTATGATTCCGGCGCCAACTGACCATTTTCGGGCCAAAACCAATAGAAAATTCCCGCACCAAAATACCCGAACGGCGCGCCACATAATAGTGACCGAATTCGTGGAAGACGACCAAAATACTGAAAATGATCAGGAAAATCAATATCGTTTTTAACACTATCTCAAACTCCCTTACGTTGCGGCCAAAAACGATCGCTTCTGAACGCTGACACTAGGTGATCAACAACTGCTGGGTAACGCTTAAGTCGCTTAAAACATGCCGAACCAATGTAACATTGGTAAGACAAACAACAAACTGTCAAAGCGGTCTAAGATCCCGCCGTGTCCCGGCAAAATCTTGCCTGAGTCTTTAACACCATAATACCGCTTGTAAGCCGACTCCACCAAGTCGCCCATCTGCCCGAAAATGGAGAAAATCAGGGTAAGCACCATCATGCCCCAGAAATTGTGATAACCAACGGGGAAGAAGTGCAAGTAAATCGCCCCAATGACCAACGCGCAGACCGTGCCGGCAATACTGCCTTCCCATGTTTTGTTGGGACTGATTGCGGGCCACAATTTGTGTTTGCCAATTTTACGACCGAAGGAATACGCGCCAATATCAGTAGACCAAATCACCACTAAAATAAAGCAAAGCATCGCTAAGCCATCGCCATGGACACCGCGGACAGCGACCAATGAATGGAAGCCATTCCCGATGTAAACAATGGCCAGGGTGTTGATGCCAATATCATCAATATTGGTGCGATTCTTCGTCAGCACCGTCACGATCAGCAGCAAAGCGATCGTGATCGCGAAAATATCGAAGCGCGACAAATATTTCGGCAAATTAACAAAGGCGCCATCTGGCAAGACCAAAGTGATGATCCCCAAGGCGGAAATAAAGAAATCCGGTGAGATGATGATCCGCTTACGCATAATAAACATCTCAGACAAGCCAATCAAGGCCAACGCGATCGCCGCCACGTCGATCCAAACACCACCTAAAATGATGATGGGAATGAAAATAATCAAGGCGACCACCGCCGTAATAACCCGTTGCTTCATATCAAATGAACTCCTGTCTTTTACAATCTCAATAAACTAAGCCAAACCGCCGTAACGACGCTGACGCTGTTGATAGGCGGCCACCGCCTGGGCCAAGTCTTGTTGACTGAAGTCCGGCCAATGAACGTCGACGAAATAAAACTCACTGTAAGCCAGTTGCCACAACAAAAAATTCGACAAACGCAACTCACCGCTAGTCCGAATCAACAGGTCTGGATCCGCGTAACGACCAAGATCGCTGGTCATCAAATGCTGACCGATCTGCTGCTCGTCGATCTGTTCCGGTGCCAACCGTCCAGCCGCGACTTCTTGAGCCAGCTCCTGGACCGCCACCGTGATCTCGGCACGACTGCCATAGTTTAACGCAAAATTCAAAATCATGCCAGTGTTGGCCGCTGTCTGTGCCATGGCGTCATAAGTGACCTGCCGTGTTTTCTCGGGCAGTTGATCAAGAAAGCCCATCACCTTAACTTGCACATTTTCCGCCATTAATTCCGGCAGAAATGTATTAAAGAAGTCGATCGGCAGCTGCATCAAATAATTGACTTCATCTGTCGGTCGCCGCCAATTTTCCGTTGAAAAAGCATAGAGGGTCAAGACTTTGACCCCCATCTGACTAGCCGCTTTGGTGATTGTTTTGACATTATCCATGCCGGCCTTATGACCGAAAGCGCGGGGACGGTGATGCGCCTTGGCCCAGCGCCCATTGCCATCCATAATGATCGCCACATGTTCCGGGATCTTTTCGATATCAGACACCTGCACTCGCCTCCTGGACAATTCGCCGCCGCTTAAACTTCAGTGATCTCGTCTTCCTTCAATTTAGCGATCGCGTCAACGCCTTTGACCGCCTCATCGGTAACCTTCTGCAAATCTTTCTCCAAGCCATGAAGATCATCTTCTGAAATTTCGCTATTTTTTTCTTGTTTCCGTAACGCTTCCAGGGCTTCCCGGCGGACATTACGAATCGCGATCTTGGCGTTTTCAGCGTCTTTGCCGACCTCTTTCGCCAATTCACGCCGCCGTTCCCCCGTTAATTGTGGGATCACCAAGCGGATCACGTCGCCATCATTGGCGGGATTCAAGCCCAAATCAGAGGCCAAAATCGCCTTTTCAATGTCATTCAAAGAAGTCTTGTCATAAGGCTTGATCATCAAAACCCGAGCTTCTGGCACATTGATCGCCGCCATTTGGTTCAACGGTGTCGGCGCGCCATAATAATCAACATTGATCCGGTTCAGCAAGCTAGCATTGGCCCGGCCGGCCCGGATGCTTTGGAGATCACGTTGCAGTGACTCTTGGGACTTCTTCATGTTTTCTTGCGCTTTGTCAATAATTGGATTCGCCATTATTTCTTACCTCCACTGATTTTCGTTCCGATCGTTTCACCTTCAACGACCCGTTTGATGTTGCCTGGCACAGTCATGTTGAAAACAACAAAAGGAATGTCATTGTCCATTGATAAACTGCTGGCCGTTGAATCCATGACCCGCAAGCCTTTATTAATAATATCCAATTGCGTCAACTCGTCAAATTTAACGGCTTTCGGATCAACATTCGGATCCGCGTTGTAGACCCCATCGACATTATTCTTCGCCATCAAAATCACATCGGCGTCGATTTCCGCCGCCCGTAAAGCCGCCGCGGAATCCGTTGAGAAATAAGGATTCCCCGTGCCGCCAGCGAAAATCACGATCCGACCTTTTTCCAAATTCCGAATCGCGCGCCGCCGAATATAAGGCTCAGCAACTTGGCGCATTTCAATCGCGGTTTGCACCCGAACTTCTTCGCCCAGATTCTCCAGCCCATCTTGCAACGCTAAGGCGTTCATGACTGTCGCTAGCATGCCCATGGAGTCGGCCTGCGCACGATCCATGCCCATCTCCGCGCCAGTTTCACCGCGCCAAATATTACCGCCACCAACAACGATCCCGATCTCAACACCCAAATCGTGGACTTCCTTGATTTCTTGAGCGATTTTTTTGATCACTGGTGGATGGATGCCAAAGCCTTTTTCACCGGCTAACGCTTCCCCACTTAATTTCAAGACGATTCGTTTATATTTGATTTTTGTCATCATTATGCCTCCGTTATCTGCTAAATAACATTCTACCATATGTTGCCAGAAGTCCGAATTCTTTTTACAAAAAAGTTAGCTTAATGGGGGTTTGGTTGTCGTTTGGCGGTGGTGGTGCACTTCGCTGATAAAAGTAGGTTGGCCGCGGCTTGCGCTGCGAAATTCGGGGTGAGCTCGCTGTGGGCATCACTTTGAGCTTTTCGGAAGGGCACCGAAAATCTCAAAGCTGAGCCTTATTCTAAGCGGCAAAGCCGCTAAGAATAACGACACGGCGATCTCACCCCGAATTTCTCCGCTCCAGCCGCTCAACGTTATAACAGCCGCTTGAGCACTCACGCCAGCCGGCAAGCTATGGGCAATCGATGGGGATCCACGCAATTGACGGCCGTGGTTAGTGGGTACCAGCCTTAAATTGGTGATACCAGTGCAGTCTGTCTGATGAACAAAGCTAGTTCTTAGCAAATCAACCAAATCGATCGGTGGCTACCCAAGAATTGTTAAGGGAACGAGCAGAGATGTTCAACCGACGCAAAATATACCGATCTCCTAATCCAAATCCGTTGGCATTGCCGTACCACCAAAAAGTGGGCAATTGTTTGACCTCTACCTTGCAAAACCACTTTTCCAGATACCCAACTCCGATTGCAGATGAGCTCAATTCTGCCTAGCAACCGGGTCGGGCCATGCGGCTCAGCGGTGAAATTATTCTTTGCGGCTTTGCCGCTTAGAATAAGGATCGATTTTGAGACAAGCCGCGGGTTTCGGATTGGCTCAAAACGACGCCCACTGCGTTCCAGCCGCACAAATGGCCCGACCCGGTTGCGTCACCACCAACCCCACCAAAACTTACAATCAAGCAAAAGGCTCAGGACCCAGGCCAGCAAGCTAATGAAAGAAATAGCGTAAGGTAAAGACTGAACCGACACCAACAGCTGAACGGACCGCAATATCGCCATGATCATGCTCGACGATTGCTTTGGCCAAGGCCAACCCGATCCCGACGCTATTTTGATCAGCGGGCTGGCCGTTTGCGCGTGGTGCGCGATAAAATCGTTCAAAAATGTGCGGGAGATCGACCGGCGCGATTCCGCCGCCTTGATCGGTGACCGTGATCGTGGTGAATAATTTATTGCTCGTTAACGCAATTGAAATCGTCGTTTCCGGATCTGAATGTTCAATACAGTTTTTGAGAATATTACTGAGTGCTTCGCTCTGCCACTTGGGATCACACATAATTGGTTGGCCGACGCCGGTGGATTCTAGGCTCACACCGCGCAAATCGGCCAAGACACTGACGCGATCACAAGCATCCTGGACAATGTTTTGCGGCGCGGTGGTCTGCGGGTGAAATTGGACGGTGGCCGCATCAAATTTGGATAATTTAAGTAAAGCGGCCACGAGGAAATTAATGCTGGTGGTCTCATGTTTGATTCGCTGGAGGAAATCGGTGCGGACCGCGGGCGCCATCTCGGGATCATCCAAAATGTTATCGACCATCACCAAAATCGAAGTTAGCGGCGTCTTGATTTGATGAGAAATATCGGAAAGCGCGTCCTTGAGCAGCCGCTTATCTCGCAGCGAATTGGCGGCAGCCTCCCGCAAAACGATGGTAGTTTTATGCAACTCATTGCGCAGGATCGACAACTCATCTTCACTATAATCCGCCAGATTCAATTGATATTCGCGCCGATTGATTGCCGCCACGTCAGCCACGATTTGTTGCAGGTCCGCATCTTTGCGGCGATTGTAGCGCAAGAAAATAACTAAAATCCCACCGACCAATAAACAAATCAACCCTAGATCCAAGCCCACGAAAACCCAGCGTTGCCGGTTCAAGCCGCCAATTACCTGATCAACTTGGAAATCGAGACCGTATGCCCGCAGACTAGGCGACGCGGAGGTTGGCGGTTGCGCCAAAATCGCGACCAACTCGCCTTGAGTCACTTGCGGATACTTGCTGGCCACCATAGCGATAATCGTTGCTAAAGCTTGATTGACACGAACGTTAACAAGATGATCCTGCCACCAAATCAAGCCCAACAATAAAACCAAGCCACCACAAGTCAGTCCGCTGACCTGGCGCAGCAGCCGTTTCAATTCCACTTTATTTTGCATCACGACCGGTCTCCTTGAGGCGTGCGGTCGATCCGATAGCCCTGCCCCTTCACCGTTTTGATCAAGTCAGCGCCGACTTTCTCGCGGATTCGTTTCAGATACACGGTGACCGCATTATCACTAATATCGTTGCCAGTCCATTCCCAAACCTTGTCAATAATCGTTGTCCGCCGCACGACCTGATTCAGATTTTCCAACAACAAGATCAAGATTTTCAACTCAAGACTGGTTAAACTGACCAGTTGGCCCGCTACCGTCACCGTCAACTTACTCTGGTCAAAAACCAACGCTCCCACCTCGATTTGCCGATTTTCCGGACGCAAATATTTAGCGACCCGCGCCAGCAACTCCTTGGTCGAAAAGGGCTTGGTCATGTAGTCCGCCGCCCCTAAATCCAACCCGTGGACCACATCATCTTCATCATCACGAGCCGTTAAGAAAATTGTGGGTAATTGCGTGGCCGCCACTTCTTCTTGATAAAAGGTAAAACCGTCACCATCTGGTAAGGCCACATCCAAAATCAGCAATCGCGGCCGCGTCTGGGTCAAAAAAGCCCGGGCTGCCGCTAAGGTTGTGCAAGTTTGTAAGTCGTAGCCTTTTTGTCGAAACGAATAAGTTAAGCCCAAGGCAATATTGGGATTGTCTTCCACTAATAACAATGTCATGCTGTCTTCCTCCTCTTTCATTATAACCGACTCCAGGCGGCTTCACTAGCCTGAACTGCCCTTGCTTGGTGCGCTTCGTCAAGCGCAGAAGCCAGTTGTGTGCAACACGTTTTAATGTTGGCCGCAGCTTGCGCTGCGAAATTCGGGGTGAGCTCGCTGTGGGCGCTGTTTTGAGCCAATCCGCAAAGTACGCGGCTTGTCTCAAAATCAGGCCTTGGTCTAAGTGGCATAGCCACTAAGACCAATTTCACGGCGATCTCACCCCGAATTTCTCCGCTCCAGCCGCTCAACGTTATAACAGCCGTCTGAGCACTCACGCCATTTTGCAAGCTATCGCCAATTGATGGGGAACCACGCAAATGACGACCGTGGTTAGTGGTCACCAGCTTTAAATTGGTGACACCAGTACAGTCTGCCTGATGAACTAGGGCAAGTTCTAGATGAATCAACTGAATCAGTCGATTGCGAACTCAAACTCGCTTAGGTAAGTGAGATAAAGTTGGTGGCACTACCCGAAATGTATCGACCTACAAATCCGAATCTGTTGGTGTTACCGTCCCATTCCCCAAAAAACGCGATTGTTTAACCTCTCGCTGGCAAAAGCACTTCATCAGATACCCAGCTTCAATTACAGATAGGCTCAATGCTGCCCAGCAACCGCCTCAGGACGTGTGGCTCTATTAAGAGTGAGAGCCGACCTGGGCAGCTTCTGAGCATTAGCCTAGCAAGGATTTTGGAAGCTGAACTTTGCTTCCAGAAGCCTTGCGTAGCTAAGCGGAAGAAGCTAGGTCGGCGAACACGTTTCAGCAGTGAGATTATTCTTAGCGATTTATCGCTTAGGATAAGGCTCGATTTGAAGACAAGCCGCGCACTTTGCGGATTGGCTTCAAACGATGCCCACTGCGTTCCAGCCACAACAAACGTCCTGAGGCGGTTGCGTCCACACCAAACCCACCAAACCTGCAATTGGATGAGAAACTCCGATCAGCGGTAACGCTTTTGGAATTAGTTTCAAACGATGCCCACCGCGTTCCAGTCCGCAACAGCAGTCCCAGCCGGTTGCGTCACCACACAAACCCACCCACTTCTGCAATCAAGCCAAAAATCAAGAATCGAAATCATCCTTTTTCAACTCGGTTCAAACTATCCCCAGCAACAGACAAAAAGAGCCGCACGAAGCGACTCCTTTTTGCGGACAAATGAACCAACGTCATCACAACTCTGATAACCTAAACGTTCTCTTTGCGGATCGTCTCGATGATATTCTGCCGGTTGAACTTACGGAGTGAATAGCGCATGATCCAAAAGACCAGCAAGAAGACGAAGACGATGGCGAGGCCGATCGCCAGCCAAGGGAGTTGGTAATGGACCTGTTCGGCTTGACCACGATTGAAGCCCCAGTAGATTAGCAGCGCGACCCCGATCCCACTGACAATACCGATCAGCAATGACTTCAAGGAATAGAACAAGGTTTCTAGATTGACCATATGATCAAATTCTTTCTTCGTCATCCCGACAGATTTCAAAACGGCGAATTCCCGCTGCCGCAGGGCCATATTGGCGGTGATCGTGTTAAAGATGTTGGTGACGCCAATCAAGGTGATCACGATAATGAAGCCGTACAAGAAAATGCTGATCAATAAACGCATCGTTTTCTCTTCGCGGATCTGGGCGTCAAGGTTCCAACTGCTTAACTGCAAAGTAATCTTGCGGACCTCGCGAATGGTGTCTTCTGGTTTACTCGCGTCCATGACGATCGATTGCAGCACCAGCGGCAATTGCTGCTGGGCCACTTGTTGATCGGCGATCAGGATACTCGGCATGGTCCAATAGAAGCTGACCATCTCTGGCAGTTTCCGCGTCACCCCACTAAGGCGGAATTTGGCCTGATACTTCTTATGAGGACTACTCGAATTATCCCGATAGCTTCCACTAATCAAATCGCCGGCTTGATACCGATAATTATGCACATTGATTTGCTTGCCATCGACGGTCTGGGTGTCATTGTCGAACAGAATCAGTCCCGAAGCCAATTGTTGCTCGGTCAACCCATTGGCCCGACCGTACTTGCGAAAAGCAGTCCGATCCAAGGCAAGCAACTGGAGCTCCTGATGATCTCTGGCCGCAAGACCCGGTGCCAAGTGGTTTTCAACCCCAGCCAATTTCAAGTTGCCGTTTTCCGCTAAGGCGGTCATCACTTGAACGTGCTTAGTGTCAGGCAGCTTGGTGATGGCTTGGATCTGGGCCTGAGTTTTATCCGATTTAAGCGCCATTCCCTCATAATTCGGCGAGAAAGACAAGTTGAAATCAAGACTATGAAACCGCTGATAGGAAAAATTAAACGCCGCGGTCACAAACGCGCTCATTGCGATAAAAGTAAAGACACTGACCGCTAACGAAATCACGGTGGTCCGATATTTCTTCCGACTGCGCCGCAGATTTTTATACGCCAGGACGCCGCCGGACTTGAAGACATGCTGGATCCACTTCGGAACGCGCAAATTCTTGCTGGTCAGTTTTACATCTTGCTCATTGCGGATCTGGGCGATCGGACTGACCTTGCTGGCACGCCGGGCTGAACTTGAGGCGGAAAAATAAATCGTTGCCCAGCCTAAGACCACGGCGATCAGTAACCCGATCCATGAGAATTTCAGTTGAAAACTGTTGGCGCGGCCAAATAAAAATTGACTGCCGATGTGATTGACCGCAAAGCCCAGAATGTAAGACGCCAAGACACCCAATCCCAACCCTAGCGGAATCCCGATCAGCCCCAACTGACCACTTTGCAGTAAAACGATCCGTTTGATCTGCTTTTTAGTGGCGCCAACACTGGCCAGCATCCCATAGGTTTTCGTTTTCTCAGTGATCGAGATGGCAAAGGAATTACGAATGCAGAAAATACTCGTCAACATGATCACCGCGATCACAATGGTCGCAACGGTAACCAACATCAACAGGGTCTGATCAGAAAATTGTAAAACTTCCCAGTGCAACAAACCATCATTGAGATTATATCGATAACGTGCTTTTTTACCCTCACGCATTTGTTGATAATTGCTGAGACCTAGCAATTCCGGAAGATCGCGGCGAAAATGTTGCGGATGTTTCAAGGCAAGATAGACCGTATAATCTTTAACTTTCGCTGCGCTTGTTAGCCCTTGATAGCCATAATTATCAGCGTTTAAAACCCCTGTGATCCGAAAATCCTGATTCTTGCCCTTGACGACCGTCGCTTGCTCGATCAGCGCATCGCTATCTGGTAATTTTCTTTTCTTGACCGTAGATTTACCGATTTTCAACTGGAGCTGATCACCGATCTTCAAACCACTGGCCAGCAAAGTCGATTCGGAAACCACGATTTCCCGATCCGTTTGGGGCCAAGTTCCCGAGCTGAGATGATAGCCTAAAGTCGTCGGTTTAGTCTGGTTCAGTGATGCCACCGTCATCAACGGGAATTGTTCAATCGCGGCATCCGCATGATCGAAGGCGGCCACGCCTAAATCACTGGTTGTCTTGATTTGCTTAAAATCGCGGTTCTGGCGAATTTTCTTGAGTTGTTGCGGCGTCACATCATACAGTTTGATATGATAATAACCACTCGTGTCAATCTCACGTTGAATCAACGTTTGCCGCAGACTGGTCAGCATCGTTGCCACCGCCATGATCAAGGCCACCGACAGGGTGATCCCAACGATCGTGCCGATACTGCGCTTGCGATTGAGTTTAAAATCCCGCCGAGCGATTTTATGAAGGATCGTCATTTTACATCACCTACCAAATGCCCGTCTTCGATCTCGATCACCCGATCAGCTTGGGCGGCGATCTCCAAATCATGGGTGATCATCACGATCGTTTGTTGGTAATCGCGATTGGCTTGGCGCAATAAGGCCAAGATTTCCGCGCTGGCCGCAGAGTCCAGATTGCCAGTGGGTTCATCGGCCAACAACAACGCTGGTTCGGTGATCAACGCTCGCCCGATCGAGACCCGCTGTTGCTGGCCTCCCGATAATTCGTTGGGCAGATGATCCTGACGCTGTGTCAAACCCAAGCGCGCCAACAACTGTTTCAGTTTTTCCGGATCCGCCGAGCGATTATCCAGATCCAGTGGCAAGGTAATATTCTCGGTCACGTTTAAAATCGGAATCAGATTATAGAATTGATAAATCAAACCAACCTGACGCCGGCGAAAAATCGCCAATTGGTCATCATTGAAGGAATAAATGTTCTGACCATCGAGAAAAACGGTGCCTTCCGTCGGCCGATCCACGCCGCCGATCAAATGAAGCAAGGTCGACTTGCCACTGCCAGAAGCGCCAACGATCGCCACAAATTCGCCCCGGGCCACCGTAAAACTGACATTGTCTAGCGCTACCACTTTCGTACTGTCTTGTCCGTAAATCTTGCTTAGATTCGCTACTCGCAATAATTCCATCGCTACTGGTCCCCTTTTCTTGGCTCCTTGATTATCTTTAGTTTACCAAGCCAAAGTGACAACCAAGTGACTAAGAGCGTGCGAGTCAACGGTTTGACTTCGAAAATAGCCTAGCCAAAAGTAGGTTGGCCGCAGCTTGCGCTGCGAAATTCGGGGTGAGCTCGCTGTGGGCGTCACTTTGAGCTTTTCGGAAGGGCGCCGAAAATCTCAAAGCTGAGCCTTGGTCTAAGTGGCAAAGCCACTAAGACCAATTTCACGGCGATCTCACCCCGAATTTCTCCGCTCCAGCCGCTCAACGTTTTAACAGCCGGTTGAGCACTCACGTCATTTGGCAAGCTATCGTCAATTGATGGGGATCCACGCCATTGACGACCGTGGTTGGTGATCACAATCCTTGAATTGGTGACACCAGAATAGTTTGACAGATAAGCCGAGACAAGTTCTGGATGAATCAACCAAATCAGTCAACCTTCGCCCAATTGGAGTCCTCCGGAAGTGGGTTTCGCTTCCGGAGGTCTGGTGTAGCTAAACGCGGGAGCTGGGCGGCGAACAGGTTTCAAAAAAGAGTGTGAACCGATCCGGGTAGCTCCGGAGCATTAGCCTAACCAAAATAGGTTGGCCGCAGCTTGCGCTGCGAAATTCGGGGTGAGCTCGCTGTGGGCGCTGTTTTGAGCCAATCCGCAAAGACCGCGGTTTGTCTCAAAATCAGGCCTTGTCCTAAGCGGCAAAGCCGCCAAGGACAATTTCACGGCGATCTCACCCCGAATTTCTCCGCTCCAGCCGCTCAACGTTTTAACAGCCGTTTGAGCACTCACGCCATCTGGCAAGCTATGGTCAATTGATGAGGGGCCACGCAACTGACGGCCGTGGTTAGTAATCAACGGCGTGATATTGGTAACACCAGAATAGTTTGTCAGATAAACCAAGACAGGTTCTAGATGAATCAACTAAATCAGGCGGCCTTCACCAAATGATTGTCTTAAGAAAGTGGGTTTCGCTTGCGGAACAATTGCGTAGCTAAGCGCAGGGAGCTGGGTCGGCGAACACGTTTCCAAAAAGAGTGCGAACCGACCCGGGTAGCTCCTGAGCATTAGCCTAGCAATTGTTTTGGAAGCCGCATTTTGCTTCCGGAACAATCGCGTAGCTAAGCGCAGGGAGCTGGGTCGGTGAACACGTTTCAATCGCTGACCACAAAAAATCCGCCGGCAGCAGACGCTGTCGACGGATTTTTTTCAGTTCAATTTCAAGAGTAACAATTTCAGAAATTAGTCCTTGATTTGGCTCATAACTTCTTCCGCGAAATTGTCGACTTTCTTTTCGATACCTTCGCCAACTTCGAAACGAACGAAGCTAACCAACTTGCCGCCTTTGCTTTCAACAAACTTAGCGACGGTCAAATCAGGATCCTTCACGAATTCTTGGTCAGCCAAGCTGATCTCAGATAAGAATTTGTTCAAACGGCCTTCAACGATCTTGCCGATGATTTTCTCTGGTTTGCCTTCGTTACGAGTTTCTTCAGTCAAGACTTCGCGTTCGTGCGCCAATACTTCCGCAGGCACATCATCGCGGGAAACATATTTTGGATTGATCGCCGCCACATGCATGGCAACGTCGCGAGCAGTTTCTTCGTCCGCGCCTTCCACAACGACTAAAGCAGCGATTTGGCCACCGTTGTGCAAGTATGAACCGAAGTTTTGGGAAGCGGTTTTCTCAACTAAAGCGAAACGACGGAAGCTGATTTTCTCGCCAATAACCGCGGTCAAAGCCGTGATCTTGTCGGAAATCTTCTCGCCAGCAATCGTCAAGTTTAAGGCAGCTTCATTGTCAGCTGGCTTGCCAGCAGCGATTGCTTCGGCGATTTGGTCAACCAAGCCAGTAAACTTGTCGTTTGAAGCCACGAAGTCAGTTTCTGAGTTAACTTCAATGACCGCGGCAGCGTCACCCGCAACAGCGATTTGCGCCAGCCCTTCAGCAGCGACCCGATCACTCTTCTTAGCGGCTTTAGCCATTCCTTTTTCACGTAAAAGATCGACAGCCTTTTCCATGTCGCCATCAGCTTCAACTAAAGCTTTCTTGGCGTCCATCATCCCAACACTGGTTTTTTCACGCAATTCTTTAACTTGAGCTGCAGTAATTTTTGCCATTTCAATAGGCCCCCTATTAAGAATTTGATTTAAAAGTACCTTAATTTACAAAGAAAGAGTTTGGTGACAAAACCAGGTTTTGCGGCAAACTCTCCTTTTTTGTCAATAAGTGCTTGACGAAAAACTATTCAGCGTCATCAGAAGTCGATTCTTCAACTTGATTAGCAATATCTTCGATCGATTCTTCGCCTTCAGCTGCTGCAGGAGCTTGTTGTTCTTCTTCAGCAACTTCATCTTGGCCTTGACGACCTTCGATAACAGCGTCAGCCATCTTAGCAGTGATCAAACGAACGGCACGAATGGCATCATCGTTTGAAGGAATGATGACATCGATATCGTCAGGATCAGTGTTGGTATCAACCATCGCTACGATCGGAATATTCAACTTTTGCGCTTCTTTAACGGCGATCCGTTCCTTGCGAGGATCAACGATGAACATTACATCAGGGATCCGAGGCATATCTTCGATACCGCCCAGGAATTTCTCTAATTTTTCTTGTTCTTTCTTAAGTAAGGAAACTTCCTTCTTAGGTAAGACATCAAAAGTGCCATCAATGGCCATCTTCTTGATGTTCTTTAAGCGTTGGATCCGGCTTTGGATCGTGTTCCAGTTAGTCAAAGTCCCACCTAACCAACGATGGTTAACGTAGAATTGACCCGCACGAGTTGCTTCTTCAGCGATCGCGTCTTGAGCTTGCTTCTTAGTCCCTACGAATAAGAAAACGCCACCGTCAGCGGCAACAGCCTTCACGTAGTTATAAGCATCGTCAACCATTTTAACGGTCTTTTGCAAGTCGATGATGTAGATCCCGTTACGTTCTGTAAAGATGTATGGTTTCATCTTTGGATTCCAACGACGAGTCTGGTGACCAAAGTGAACCCCTGCTTCAAGCAATTGTTTCATTGATAATACTGCCATGATAAAGCCTCCTATGTTTTTTCCCGCCACATTGCTCTCCTCACGTCTGCACCTCGCGGCAACACAAGCGTAATCACAATGTGTGTGAATTTGGTGATAACACCGTTTAAAATTATACCAGAACTCATGCAAGTTGCAAGTCCTAACGCCAATTTATCAGATGTTTTTCTTCAGTAAAAATAATTCTCGTTGACGATATGCTGTGGATGAGATTTGTTGGCAAAAATCGCTTGGCCGTGGCTTGCGCTGCGAAATTCGGGGTGAGCTCGCTGTGGGCGCTGTTTTGAGCCAATCCGCAAAGTGCGCGGCTTGTCTCAAAATCAGGCCTTGGTCTAAGTGGCAAAGCCACTAAGACCAATTTCACGGCGATCTCACCCCGAATTTCTCCGCTCCAGCCGCTCAACGTTTTAGCAGCCGTTTGAGCGCTCACGCCGACTGGCAAGATATCGCCAATTGATAGGGAGCCACGTGAATAACAACCGTGGTTAGTGGTCACAATTTTTAAATTGGCGACCCCAGTACAATTTTTCTGATGAACTCGGCAGTTTCTTGATGAATCAGCCAAATCGATCGATTTCAAACCAAGAAATATGTAGATGACCGAGTCCAGTTGTACGGAGCACGTTTCCAGTTCGCGATAGCTAGTTGTGACTAGTGCCTAATTCTGATTGCCAACTTATCTGATGTGCTCTCAGGAAAGCTTCTTTTTCTTGACGACGATGGCGCTTGAATTTGGCCTCGAAGCTCAAGGCCAATGACTTGCTGGCGAATTCTTGTTGATAGAGCAAGCGAACTGGGCGGCGATTGCGAGTGTACTTGGCGCCTTTGCCTGCATTGTGCGTGGCGACGCGTTTGGCCACGTCATTAGTTGACCCCGTATAAAAGGTCCCATCGGCGCATAATAAAATATAGCAATAGTAAATAATCGTGCGCCTCCCTTTCGTTTAGTCAAAATCACGACCAATGTGATATTGGGCTCCAAATCGGATTGAGAGCCACACAACTGCCAACATAGGCTGACAGTCTCAATTTCTCTTGTGGGCGACAACAGAATAATCCTCTCGATGAACTCGAGTAGAATCCTGTTGAATCAACCAAATCATTCTATTTTCAGAAAAAATTCTGTTCAAACGAGCGAGATCCACTGTCGGTACCACCCAAAATCTGCTGGCCTATTACTCAGTATTCGTTAGCATTGCTGTACCACCCAAAAAAGGTGAACGATTATTTTGACATCTCGCTTGCAAAAGCACCTCGTCAAATCCTTCACTTCGACTGCAGATAGGCTCAATTCTGTTCAGCAACCGGCTGGGACTGCGCGGCTCAGTGGTGAAATTGTCCTTGGCGGCTTTGCCGCTTAGGACAAGGCTCGATTTGAAGACAAGCCGCGCACTTTGCGGATTGGCTTCAAACGATGCCCACCACGTTCCAGTCCGCAACAGCAGTCCCAGCCGGTTGCGCTTACGCACAATACCCACCAAAACCTGCAATCAAGCGAAGAACAAAAAGCAGAACGCCAAATTTCACCAATCCACTCAACCAATTGCCCACCAAAAATTTATTTCGTTAAATCATCGCCATGCAAAATGGTTTTGACTTGGGGCGTATATTCGTCCTGTTCGGTATAAGCAACGATCGGCGGCAGGATCCGCACCCCATTAGGTCGCCCGTCCTTGATGGCGTCCACCAAAACCATGTTGGCTTCGCGATCTGCCTTGGGATAAACGAATTGCAAGCGCTTAACGGCCAACCGCGCCGCGTCGCATTTAGCCATGATTTCGTCCAAGCGTTCCGGCCGATGAACCATGTAAAAATGCCCATTGGTTTTCAGCAAGCGGGCGCTGGTTGTCAAGACCGCCGCCAAATTGGTTTTCAATTCATGCCGCGCGATCGCGTAATAGGGATTTGGATTCTTCGTGCTTTGCGGTTGATCAACGAAATACGGCGGATTACAAGTCACCGCGTCCGCAAAGTCCGTGCCCAAGAATTCCGGCGCGTCCGCCAAATCAATCGGTAAAACATTGATCTGATTTTCTAAGTGATTCAGTCGAACTGACCGGTGAGCCATTTCCGCCAGTTTCTCTTGAAGCTCGATCATCGTGATCGTCTCGTTGGTTTTCTGGCTCAAAAACAGACCAACGGCGCCATTGCCGGCGCAAAGATCGACCACTTGATCGGCTTTTTTGACTTGGGCGAAATCCGCCAGCAAAACCGCATCCAGTGAAAACGAGAACACCTCGTCGCTTTGAATGATTTTGATACCGCCGTTGACCAATTGATCGACCCGTTCTGTCATTTGAAGACCTCCACATTGACCGGCCAAGAATATCATTGCGAAAAATATCCTTTGACCGCTTTTTCTGCTATAATTTTCTATGAACTCAATTTTAGCATAAAAGGTGACGTCATGTTCTACAAAATCATCCGACCGATTGCCCGCTTCATCGTGTGGCTACTCAACGGTCACACCAAAACCGTTAATAAGCAAAACTTACCTGAAGGCAGCTACATTCTCGTCGCGCCTCACCGAACTTGGTGGGAACCGATTATTTTCGCGCTGGCGGCCAGTCCGAAAGAATTCAGCTTCATGGCCAAGAAGGAACTCTTCCGCAATCCGATCCTGCGCTGGATTTTGGTTCATGCCCATGCTTTTCCGGTAGATCGGTTCAACCCCGGCCCCTCAGTTATCAAAATTCCGGTGCGCACGTTAAAGGCTGGTAAACTGGCCTTGATCATGTTCCCGTCTGGCACCCGCTATTCCAGTGAGCTCAAAGGCGGCGCCGCTTTGATCGCCAAGTTGGCCAATGTGCCGCTGTTGCCCGCCGTCTACCAAGGCCCGGTCACGTTCAAGGACTTTCTCAAACACAAGCGGGTCACCGTGGGCTTTGGCGAGCCGATCCCCATCGACCGCCGTTTGAAGTTGGACGAAGCCGGGTCAGAAATGATCAATCAACAGATGACCGCTGCCTGGGCCGCGCTGGATCAAGAAATCAACCCCGATTTCCATTACGTGCCCGATGAGAAACATTTAGCCGCCGAGAAAGCAAAAAATCAATTAAAATAGCCCATTGCCAACCAGCACCGCGTTAGGAGCGCTCCTCAGAGCCAGCTCGCACGCGGTGTTTTTTTAATTTTAGCTTGGTCAGCTCGGATTGAAGGTCAGATGGAATTATTTGGAAAAAATATCTGCCGCGAGTTTTAGCCGGGATTATTTGGAGTGCTATGGAGTGCTATTTGGAGCAATTTATTTAACCAAATCATCTGAGAAGATCATTTCCCAGAATTATTTGCGAAAATCAGTTGCGAGAATCATTTGCGAGAAACCTGGGAGAAACGATTTAGGAAAAAGTTGAAATTTTCGCCATCTTTTTAAAATAAAATCGGCCATCTTAGCGTATTTACTTCTAGTGGCGTTCATCAGTTCCCCCCCACCAAAAGCAATCAGTGGCCGCCGCGGACCAAAAAAAGTCGAGCCCCAGTTGGACTCGACTCTCCTTAACTTGTTAATGTGTCTCCTTTGATTGACGCTAGATCTCACCGGCTACAGCTGACCTCATGACTTGATTTTGTCAGCCGGACTCTTGAGCGGCGGGCAAGCTTAAGATTCAGCCAAACGACCTAACCCCCCCAAAAAGTACGAGGCTAGATAGGTGAACCCGCAAAAAAGCACGGTGGTGGCACATGGCTGTTAAGCAGTTGGTTCCGCGGTCGCGTCGACCCCATGTTGCAATTGGTACAACTGATAGTAACGCCCTTTTTGCGCCAATAATTGGTCGTGGGTCCCGTGCTCAACAATGCGGCCGGCGTCAAGGACAATGATTTGTTCAGCGTCTTTGATAGTCGACAAACGGTGGGCAATGGCGATCGTGGTCCGACCACGGCGGAGGCGCCGCAGCCCTTCTTGGATCATGCTTTCCGTTTCCGTGTCAATATTGGCGGTGGCTTCATCCAGCACCAAGATCTTCGGATCAGTAACCACTGTGCGCGCGAAGGAAATCAATTGCCGCTCACCACTGGAGAACTGCGCACCCCCTTCAATCACGCGAGCGTGGTAGCCCCGGGATAGTTTATTAATGAAGCGATCCGCCTGAACGAATTCAGCGGCTTCTTCGATTTGTCGATCAGTGATGTCTTGATTGAACAGGCGAATATTGGAGGCCACATCACCATAGAACATGAAGGAATCCTGCAAGACCAAGCCCATTTTCCGCCGTAATTCGGTCATCGGATAGTCTTTGATATCCTTGCCATCGATCAAGATCTGACCTTCGTAAAACTCATAAAAGCGCATCATGATATTAATGATCGAGCTTTTACCGGAACCGGTATGACCAACGATGCCAATGGTCTGCCCGGGCTCAGCGATAAAGGAAATGTCATTCAGGACTTTGTGTTCGCCATCGTAAGCAAAGGAAACATGGCGGAACTCGATTTTGCCAGCGGTGATCTCCCCAGACGCGTCCGGATGTTGTTGCGGCGCGATCGTCGGGTCATCTAAGATTCGGAAGATCCGTTTCCCAGCTACCACCCCATCTTGCATAAAGGACAGCGAATCCATCATGTCGGAGATTGGATTGAAGAAATTCTGGACGTAGGTCGTAAAGGCGTAAATAACCCCAGCTTCCACGAAAACATGTTCCGAAAGTAGTCCGAAATAAGCCAAAACAGCGGTCAGCGCCAAAGCGTAGAGCAAATTGATCAACGAGGACAACAGCAGCGAGTTGGTGTGGATCATCGCCTTGCGCGTGGCCAAATACTCGCCGTTGGTCTGCTCGAATTCTTGACCGATCCGGTGTTCCTGTCGAAATTCCTGAATGACGGCAATTCCTTCGATGGATTCATTCAACTTAACATTCAGTTCGCTCAAACGTTCCCGCATCCGGCGGTAAACGCGCGAGCTGTAACGGGCATAATACCAAATCGCCACCAGCAAAATTGGCAAAAAGGCCAAAACAACCAATGCGCCGGTGCCATTCAAGGCCGCCATCGCGAAATAAGCGGTGATGATTCCCAGCAACCCGGTCAAAATTGACGCGAAGAATTGCAAGAAGTCCATCAAGGACATGGTATCATTGGTCACCCGCGAGACGATCGAACCTGCCGGCGTCAAGTCAAAGTAGCGCATCCCTAAAGTGTGCAACTTACTGAATAGCGCGCGCCGGACACTTTCTAGCGCCTTCTCGGACCCAACGGAGTACAGATAATTACTGACAAACTGAAGCACCGCTTTCAATAAAACACCAAGAAAGTACAAAGCGGCAAAGCCTAAAATCACCCGAGTGGTCCCCCGGGCTGGCGTGAGATATTTATCCATGAATTCCTGCAAGATCCGCGGCAAGAAAACATTCATTAAGGACAAGGCGGTGGCGCTTAAGATGGCAATAATAAACAGCCACTTGAACGGCAAGGTAAACTTCAGCATTCGCTTGATGATCCGGCCTTGTTCCTTCATGGGAATACTTTGCGCCCAAACGGATTGATTCTCGCTGGTCGCGGTCGTTGCGTCGGTTGGATCTTGGTGATCAGACCGCTGCTTGGATTTCTTTTCTTTATTCTGCGCCATTTTGCTCACCCCCTAATTTTGATTCGACTTGTTGTTTGGCCCACATGTCCGCATACCAACCAGCGTGATTCAGTAATTCTTGATGATTGCCCCGTTCCATGATCTGACCGTTGTCGATTACCAAGATCTCATCGGCGTTCATCACACTACTCAAGCGATGGGCTGCGATGATCGTGGTTTTGTTCTGGCGATCATGCTTCAAATTCTCCAGAATCGTTTCTTCTGTTTTGGCATCCACCGCCGATAATGCGTCGTCTAAAATCAGAATCTCAGGCAAGACCATCAACGCCCGGGAGATTGCCAGCCGTTGCTTTTGCCCACCGGACAAGGAGACCCCTTTCTCACCGACGAGGGTTTCATATTGTTGACTGAAGTGCAAAATATCGTCATGGATTGCGCTTTGGGCTGCCGCGTGCTCAACCGCGTCTTGATCTTGATCCATCGCCGCGAAGCGAATATTATCGCGCACGGTGGTGGAGAACAAGAAATTATCTTGGGGAACGTAGCCGATCGCGCCTAAAACACTGGCGGCGGGCACATCACGGATATCCTGGCCGCCAATCGTGATCTGGCCTTGATAATGATCGAATTCCCGGAGCAATAATTTCATGATCGTTGTTTTCCCAGCGCCAACACGGCCGACTAAGCCCAGGGTTTGACCTTGGCGTAATTTGAAGTGGATCTGCTGCAATGCTGGGCGTGGATCATCAGGATAGCTGAACCGCTCGATTTGATAATCCAAATCGCCGCTGACAACTGGCGCGGTGTCCACTTTTGGCGCCACCGCTTGGCTCTTTTCAGAAAGAAGTTCGTTGACCCGATCGTAACTGGCGTTGCCCCGTTCGATGACGTTGAATAACCGACCGATGGCGAACATCGGCCAAACCAACGCGCCAATATAGGCAATGAAGGAAATCAATTGCCCGACAGTGATCGTCTGGTTGACCACCAAGGTGCCCCCATAAATAATCGTGATCACGTAGGTCAGCCCAATAATGATTGAGATTGCCGGATCAAAGAGCGAATCGATCCGGTAAACTTTCTTATTGATCGTAATCGTTTTGTCAACGATTTTGTCGAAATCGGCCACGTCTTCATCTTCTTGGCCGAATGTTTTGATGACTTTGATGCCACTGATTGATTCCTGAGTTTTGTCATTCAAGCGGGAGAAAGCCGCTTGCGACTCGCCAAACGCCGTGTGCAAATGGCGCCCTAACACCCGGGCCATGATCGCCAACAGCGGCATGGGCAAGATTGCCATCAAAGTCAAACGCCAGTCGACAAAGATCAACATGGCAATGATCGTGGTGCTCCCGGTCAAAATCGAATCGGCCAAGGTCAAGATTCCCGCGCCGGCCACGTTCTGGATCGCGTTCAAGTCATTGGTGGCGTGGGCCATCAGGTCACCGGTCCGATGTTTCTGGAAAAAGGTGGCGTCCATTTTCAGGAAGAACGCGAATAAACGCGAACGCATTTCTCGTTCCAAGGTGGCCGCGCCGCCCCAGATCATCGTCCGCCAGCCAAAGCGGCTCAAATACTGAATAATCGCCGCCATCGCTAACAACACTAACCATTCCGCCAGAAGTGACAGTGTCAATTGCTTATTACCCATTTTGTCGGCCAAGATCCCGATCACCCGTGGTGGGATCAGTCCGACCAAATCGGCCAAAAGTAGGAAAATCAATCCCCAAATGTAGCGTTTCTTTTCGGCTTTGAAGAACCAGCCGAGCTTCTTAAATATTCCCATTTCTTTACCTCACCTTAAAAAATTCCACAAAAAAAACAGGTGCAAGCACCTGCGATCGTTACCTGGTATGGCCTAAAGTGAGTTGACTATTTCTTTTCCTTCTCAGCTTTAGCTTGTTGAGCCTTCATGGCACTCATCATTTGGTTCAGCTTCTTTTCAGAAGGCTTCTGCCCCATTTGTACCATCATTGCTCTCATCATATCAGTATTGATCGGCGGATTGTCGCGAAAATACTTCTTCATATAGGCCCGCGCGCCAAAGAAGCCCGCCACTGCACCTAATAGTACACCTAATACAATAAATAAGATCCATAGTCCTGTATTCATGCTCGCCCTACTCCTTAATCAAAAATGCTAATTTCATTTTACCCAGATTACCCTGTCACTTGCAAGGGTATTTTACAAATTAGTAATGTATTTTTTAAAAATTTCTCGCGAATCTCATCAGACTCTCATTCCAGATGACTTGGTCGACAGTGGCTAACCGCCACTTGTTCCGGCCTGACCACTAACTTGCGCCGCAATCGAATCAATCATCGCGTAAATTTTTATCCCGTTGGATCTGGCGCACTTTCTCAGGGGTCACTTCTTGACCTTGCTGATCAAACAAGCGCAGATTCTCAACTTGCGTGCGGAAACCCGCCCGAAATTGTTCTAAATAGGCATGACGCAACTCTTGGCGTTCCGCGGTTTCTTCAGCGGTCAATTGATTACGTTTGGCTTTGGCGGCTAATTCGTTGATCCGAGCGATCAACTTAGGATCGATTTCACTCATCGACAACAACTCCTTCAACCAGCCCGCAAATGGGGAACATCCGTTTGCTATGGCTGGGCTTTTATGCTAATATTTAATTATACTACATTTGAGGTGCCTTATGACAAAAGGAATCAGCAACAAACAACTTGAAATTTTACGCTTTATTTATGATACCGTCAACGATTGTGGCTATCCCCCAACCGTCCGGGAAATTTGCGCTGCTGTTGACCTGTCATCCTCTTCGACCGTTCATGGTCACCTAGCGCGCTTGACCGAGCGCGGCTACCTAGATCGTGACAAAACCAAACCTCGTGCCATGGAGTTGACTGAAATGGGCCGCGACGCGATTGGTGTTAAAGAACAGCTGATTCCCCTGTTGGGTGTGGTCACCGCCGGCGAACCAATTTTGGCGGTGGAAGAGGCCACCGATTATTTCCCCTTGCCACCAAACTTGAATTTGGACGATAACGATCTTTTCATGTTGACCATTCGCGGCGAAAGTATGATCAACGCTGGCATTTTTGACGGTGACCAAGTCATTGTTCGCCAACAACGCGCCGCCAACAACGGGGATATCGTCATCGCCATGAATGACGAGAACGAGGCGACCTGTAAACGTTTCTACCGCGAAAAGGGGCACATTCGCCTGCAACCGGAAAATGACACGATGGATCCCATCATTATGCCTAACGCCACGATTCTGGGTAAAGTGATCAGTTTATATCGAGCTCATATTTTCTAAAGCGGTTTAAGTCACACCGCCTGATTCCCATCAAACATGACCAAATCAAAAGCACGGCCTCAATGTTGGTGCCTATTCAGCTAGATTCGTAGCTGAGCCAGGCGCGACAAGGAGGTCGTGCTTTTTCTTGAATTGTGACGAATTTTAGCCGTGCTTACAGTTAAGACCGACAGAAAAGTTCGGGTCGGAATCGTTTGTTTAACGCATGCGCTGATTCTAACCAGCCTAGCTCGCTTCAAGTCAGGTCCGGTTGATCAAGTCCGGTAACCCATGGCTTAAAACCGGCCACGGCGCGTTGAGTTTTTTCACCTATTTGATTTGATTCTTCGGCGGTGTATGGGTGCCATGATGGCGAAACTTGTCAAACCAACTCCCCAAAGTCACCAGTCCTAACATCAAACCGCCGATGATCACCGGCCAAATGTGCCGTTGCTCGTTTGCTTGCGGTAATTTGTGCTCGTTCAGCGCCCCCTGGTTGAGGGATGGCTGATTTTCTGGATTGTTTGTTGGCCGATTGGTCGTGCCAGTTGGTTGACCACCACCTGGTTGTTGTGGCGTCGTCGGCTGACTAGGCTTGGTCGGTTTGCTAGGCACTGTTGGTTTACTTGGCTGCGATGGTTTGGTCGGTTTGGTCGGTTTGGTTGGTTTCTCTGGATTTTCAGGTTTAGTCGGTTTCTCTGGATTTTCCGGCTTCTCTGGGTTGTCCGGATTCACCGGTTTTTCAGGGTTTTCGGGATTCTCCGGATTATCGGGTTCCTCAGGTTGATGATATTTGGCAATGACCGTTAATTTCACGACAACTTGTTCACCCGATGCGGTCGTTAACGTGACCGGATACTTGCCCGGCATTGTCAAATCAGCTTCTCGCAAGTCCAGATAGACGGTTTCTGGTTGGCCGTCCCGATCTGTCGCCACTGCCTGGAAATTGGCCACGGTTGGTGTCGGGTCGCCGATAAACATGGCGAAGTTTTTGGCAGTTAGGCTGGCTAGATCTGGTTTGACCGTCAGATAGACGGTCTTCTTCTGACCATCCACCGCCGTCAAAAGGACCGGATACTTGCCGGGAACTTGATCGTTTACTTGACTCAAATCGGCGTCGACACCAATTTCTTGGCCGCTTTTATCCGTGGCCTGCGCCGCAAAGTTTGTGACGGTTGGCAAAGGATCACCCACATACATACTCGCATCGTTGCCAGTCAAACTTTGTTGGTTCGCTAAAAGCGTCAGCGTCACCGCTAAAGTCTGACCATCACTAGCAGTCAGCTTAACCGGATATTCCCCAGGTTTTTGGAAATCGACTTGATCCAGAACGGCAGTTACTGACAGCCCGTTGCCGGCGTCATCTTGGGCGACGGCCTGAAAATCCTTGGCCGTTGGTTGCGCATCACCGACATACATGGTGAAGTTCTGACCGTGAATCCCCTTTTTGCTGGCTAAAAGATGTAACGTCACGACTTTACTCAAGTTGGCGCCTGCGTGGAGTGTCACAGCGTAATCCCCGGGTGTTTGCCAAGCAACCTGACTGAAATCGGCGGTGACGGCCAAGTTCGCGCCGCTATCGTCTTGGGCCGCGCCCTTGAAATCGGCGACCGTTGGTTCAGTTTGGCCCACGTACATGGTGAAATCATTCCCGCTGATCTGGGCCTGACTGGCCACGACATGGACGACAACTGTTTTCTCGAGACCAGCCGCCGTTGACAAGACAACATTGTAGTCGCCAATTTGATCCATTTTAACTTGACTGAAATCGGCGCTGACCGGTTGCTCCTGGCCTTTTTTGTCAGTGGCCTTGGCTTGCAGATCAGCTAATGTTGGCAAGGGGTGATTGAGATAGGTGGTGAAGTCGGCGCCGGTCAAGGTCGCTAAGTTCGGCAAAATTGTCAAAGTTACTTCTTTGCTCTGGCCGTCAGCGCTGTGCAGGGTCACTTGATAATTGCCCGGGGTCTTCAGATCGCTGTTGCCCAGATCCAGGCTCAAGGTGCTGGCGTCACCATTTTTGTCGGTGGCTTTGGCTTGAAAATCATCAACTGTTGGCGCGGGATCGCCTGCGGTCATGGTAAACGGCAAGGCCGAGATACTTTGCTGGCTTACTTTGATCGTCAGTGTGCCTGGCGTGGTGCTAATGGTGTAATTGGGATTAGCGCTGGCGGTAGCGGTCACGGTGATCGGATAACTGCCAGCCGTTTCACCCGCTGTCCGCGCCAATTGATAGGCGATCGCCGCGCCGCCAGTGGCCGCGGCCGGGTTATTGACCGTGGCCGTTAATTCTGGGTCCTGATCACCCGTATATTTCATCGCGTCATTGGCGGTGATGGTGACCGGCGCAGGGGTCACGGTTAAATCAGCTTGACTATTGGCCGCTTGGGTCCAGTCGTAGTAGGCGTTTTCCGTATTGAAACTCTGGATATTTGTTAAGCCTTGTTTGCTCAGCGTGACTGAATATTGGCCCACATTTGTTGCTGTGGTTCCCGCTGCTAGTTCCAGGTCCCCAGACTTTAACGTATACTTCGTGCCATTGGAAAGGATAACTTGGTAAGGATCCGTCGCACCGACTGCTTGATTTTGGCCGGTGTAAGGTGCGTGGCTGCTGCCGGTCAAGGTGTAACTGCCTGGTCGTTTCGCCACGGTCACGGTCACCGTCGTCGCGTAATTGCCATAAGAATAAGTAACTTTGTAGGCGCCGCCTTTAGTAGAATCAACGGTGGGAACCGAATTGCCTTGCGGGTCTTGGACACTAACTGTTAAATCGGACAAGGTCAAAACATGCCCGTCATCCAAGACCGCGCTTAAGAAATTGTCGTCTGCATTCCAGAACGTTCCCATTAGCACCGTCGAATCAACGGCTTTGATTTCAGGATTACTCAAGACCACATGATAATGACCACTATAAATCGTGGCACCATTTTGCGGCAGATCCCAGTCAAAATAGAAATCAGTCGTGCCCGTCGGTACTATGAACTGGCCATTGTGATAGGTGACCCCGTTGGTCAAATCGCTGATGCTCAGATCCTGTTCAATGCCAGAGCGCCCATCGTAAGCCAGACTGAAGAAATCACCAATGCTGACATGAGCCGGGTCGGTGAAAATCGTCGCCATATTTTGCCGGCCGATGACATCCTCATTAACAATCGTTTGCCCATGGATCGTGGTGATCCGGTTATAGGTGAACACATCATTACCTAAATCGACCTGCGATCCATCAAGCACAACGGCCTCCAATTGATTGCCCAAGAATCCGTCTGCGCCGATCGTCGTCACTGATGCGGGGATCCGCAAAGTCCCAGGAATGACATTGTAGGCGAAGGCGCTCGCGCCGATCGTCTTCAGCGCCGTCGGGAAACCAATCGCGGTAATGTGATTGCCAGCAAAAGCCCCATCAGCGATCGTGATCAAATTTTGCGGCAGATTCAACGCGCCGGTCAAGCCACAATACTCGAAGGCTTGAGCGCCAATCGTGGTCAAAGCGGTGGCCCGATTGAAATCAGCGCTAATCAAGCCTTGGTCATAGAGAAAAGCCTGTTCCCCGATCGTGGTTAAATTCGGGCCAAAACTAACGTGTGGAATACTGCTAGCTCCTAGAAAAGCCTGTTCCCCAATCGTGGTCAACGTATCGGGAAAAGTGAAGGCCAGCAAATGATCGTCATACATAAAAGCGCCAGCGCTGATCGTGGTCAGTTGCGATGTGGCCGGAATTGTAAAGCTCTCCAAGCCAGACCCAGCAAAGGCCTGGGCGCCAATTTCTTTCACCGCTTCAGGCAGGTCAAAACCTGTCAAAGCCGAGGTATAAGCGAAGGCACTGGCGCCAATCGTCTGCAATTGCGCGTCCGGTGCAAAAGTTACCTGCGCCAACTTGGTGCAGCTTGTAAAGGTTTCAGCTGCCAAACTAGTTAAACTTGCGGGCACATTGACATTGGTCACCCCGCTATACTCAAACGCGCCATCACCTAGTTCAGTCAAATTTTGCGGCAAATCGACATTGGTCAAACTTCCATCCGATTGAAAAGCGTTGGCACCGATGGTAGTCAATTGCGTCGCCTGGCTAAAGTCAACCTTGGCCAGTTGGGCATCATAAACAAAGGCATTCGCGCCAATGGTTTGCAAGTTCGCGCCAAAGGAAATCGATGTTAACGATTCTTGACTTTGAAACGCCCCAACGCCGATAGCGGTCACCGGATACGTTTCGCCATTCAGTGTGACCGTGTCCGGTACGACCACCGCCCCTAGCTGAAGATTGCCATTAACGCCAGTCAAGGTCGCGCCGCCCGTCCCTTCATTAACCGACCATTGGAAATCACTTTGCGCCGTTGTGGCAGTGACACCAGTGGTAGGCGCCGCTACGCTTGCCGGGCCATTACCCAATTCCGCCAGTTGTTGCTGTTGCGCTTGAATCTGTGCCAGCGCCGTTGGAGCCGCCGGTGCGGCCGCCGGTTGCGCTAATTGCGCGATTAATTGGCTGGTTCCTCCAGCCACGGCCGGCGCTGAGATTGCCGTCGTGGCAGCGGCTATTGCCGCATCCGCCACGGTCGCCGTTTCTGCTTGCGCCGCATGTGGCGGCTCACCTAGTACGATCAAGGTTGCCATTCCTACCAAAGACACCGCGAACCCCCGCTCGCGTCGGTGCAAACACGTCTTTTTTGTTGTCACTGTGACCACATCCTCCCCCGAATTGGGACCCAGAAGCAAATAAAGCTGTTTAAACATATTTTCAAATGCATTATATAAACTTTACTGGCAAAAGTCCGTCCCAACGCTTCCGCTTCCCCATCAAAAAACGCCTTTCAGTCCTCGAAAAAATCGGACGGAAAGGCGATAAAGCGCGATAGATCAAGCAAAGAAACGACTTCATTCGAAAAAAGAACGAAAAAAAAGCCCCAAATTTCTCGTCTAGACAAGGGCCGAATCCTCTGATTTTGTGAGATGCGCCCTGCTTGATGTGCTAGCATCGAGCAAAAAAACTTACGCCAAAGTTATCACCCGATTGCAAGTGAGGTGGGTTTAGTGGTGACGCAACCGCCTCAGGACGTTTGTCGTGGCTGGAACGCGGTGGGCACTGTTTTGAGCCAATCCGCAAAGACCGCGGCTTGTCTCAAAATCAGGCCTTATTCTAAGCGATAAATCGCTAAGAATAATCTCACCGCTGAGCCACACGTCCTGAGGCGGTTGCTGAACAGAATTGAGCCTATCCGCAATCGAAGTTGGGCATCTAACGAAGTGCTTTTGCAAGTGTGGCGGTCAAACAATTACCCACTTTTTTGATGGTACGGCAACATCAACGAATTCGGGGACGTAAGGTTGGTACATTTCGGATAGTGCCAACAGCTTTATCTCACTTGCTTAAACGGATTCTGGTTGGAAACCGACCAATTCAGTTAGTTCACTGAGAACTAGCTTTGTTTATCAGACAGACTCTAATGGTGTCACCAATTCAAGGATTGTGACCACTAACCACGGTCGTTGATTCCGTGGCTCCCCATCAATTGGCGATAGCTTGCAAAATGGCGTGAGTGCTCAAACGGCTGTTAAAACGTTGAGCGGCTGGAGCGGAGAAATTCGGGGTGAGATCGCCGTGAAATTGGTCTTAGTGGCTCTGCCACTTAGACCAAGGCTCAGCTTTGAGATTCGCGGGTTTTGCGAAGCTCAAAGTGACGCCCACAGCGAGCTCACCCCGAATTTCGCAGTGCAAGCCGTGGACAAACAAATGCCCTTTTGGGGTGGTACGGCAATGCCAACTGATTTAGATCAGGAGGTCGGGCTATTTTGCGTAGACTGAACAGCTCTGCTTGTTTCCGTAACCAATCATTGGAGGAAACTCGACCGATTCAACTTACTGATAAAGAACTTGCTTAAGTTTATCAGGCAGACTGTAATGGTGTCACCAACTTAAAGCTCGTGACCACTAACCACGGTCGTCAATTACGTGGTTCCTCATCAATTGACGATAGCTTGCCCGTTGGCGCGAGTGCTCAAACGGCTGTTAAAACGTTGAGCGGCTGGAGCGGAGCTTGGCGTTGAAACGTGTTCACCGACCTAGCTTCTTCCGCTTAGCTACGCAACTATTCCGGAGGCATAGACCGGCCTCCAAAATAGTTGCTAGGCTAATGCTCAGAAGCTGACCAGGTCGGTTCACGCTCTGGCGTTGGTGGGCTGTTCGTTCGCTTGGCGGAAGGTCGGGCTGGGGGTGAGTCAGCCGCGATATTATTCTTGGCGGCTTTGCCGCCTAGAATAAGGCCGAGCTTGAAGATTTTCGGTGGTTTTCCGAAAAGCTTCAAGTCGTGCCCGCAGCGTTCCACCACCCCCAGCCCGACCTGGAGCCCACCACATCTGCCCACCACCAACACCAAGCGCAGCGCAAGCCGCGGACAAACTATTTTTTCAAGCCCAGCGTATGCTGCAGTTTCAAGCACATCGGCATTAATGACTGCCCACGACGTCAACTCATTGTCCTTGTCGCGCGTAAGCCGCCTCCACTGCAGCTTTTTGTCCGCGCCACCAATCTTGATGGTCCCGATACCAAGCAATCGTGGTCCGCAAATTGCTGGCAAAATCACCAGCAAGCGGCTGCCAGCCCAACTCTCGCTGGAGCTTGGAAGCATCGATTGCGTATCGGCGATCATGACCCGGCCGATCTTCAACCCAGTCAAAGGCGTCCGCCGGCTGCCCCATTTCTCGCAAAATCATTTGGAGAACTGTTAAATTATCCAATTGTTGATCCGCGCCGATCAAATAGACTTCACCTAGCCGCCCTTGGGTCAAAATCGTCCAAACTGCCCGCGAATGATCGGAAGTGGTGATCCAATCGCGAACATTAAGCCCAGAACCATATAATTTTGGCCGCCGTCCGACTAAAATATTGGTAATTTGGCGGGGGATGAATTTTTCAATATGTTGATAGCGACCGAAATTATTGGAACAATTGGAAATGGTCGCGGGTAATCCGAAAGAATGGACCCAGGACTGGACCAGCAAGTCGGCGCTGGCCTTGGAGGCGGCGTAGGGACTGCTGGGTCGGTATGGGGAATCCGGTGTAAACTTTGGTGCTAGCGCCCGCTCTGCCGCGGTCACCAGGGGCAAATCGCCATAGACTTCATCCGTGGAAATTTGATGGAAACGCACCTGATATTTGCGGCAGGCCTCCAAAAGAGTATAAGTGCCCTCAATGTTCGTTTTGATGAAGGGCGCTGGCGCCAACAGCGACCGATCATTGTGGCTCTCCGCGGCATAATTGACCACCGCATCAGCCCCAGCCACCAATTGATCAACTAAGGTGGCGTCACAAATATCGCCGACAACTAGGCGCACACGATTGGCCGGCAAAGCGGCCAAATTTGCCAGATTGCCAGCGTAAGTCAACTTATCCAAAACAGTCACATGAACCTGCGGCTGCATGGCAACAACATCATGAACAAAGTTGGCGCCGATAAAACCAGCGCCCCCCGTCACCAAAACTTCCTTGAACTGCGTTGTCCCCATGAGTTAATCCTCCTCGATCAACCGTGCTTTATCGTACCAATACAGGCGAAAAATAAGTTTCATCGCCATCGTAAATATTATAGATGACGGCCAAAATCGCGCGTATCTTCATCCTTGGTTCATTCAATCGATTCGCGGTAAATCAGGATTGATCTGATGAAGTCGTTGGACCAATTCCGCAGACTCCTCTGGCCCGTTGCTCTCAGGCGCTTGATCCAGCTCCGCGATCGTCGCCATTTCCGCTGACGTCAGGCGAAAGTCGAAAATCGCCAAGTTTTCCTGCATTCGTTCTAGATGAACCGATTTGGGAATCGTGATCAGCCCTTGTTGCGTTTGCCAGCGCAAAATAACTTGAGCCACTGTTTTCTGATGAGCGGCGGCGATTTTATGCAAAACTAAATCTTGGAAAATCCCATCGCGGCCCTGATGGAAGGGACTCCACGCCTCGGTGACCACATCCGCAAGTTCCCCAGCTTGCCGCTGTAAGTTAGCCTGCCGGTATGGATGCAGTTCGATTTGATTGATTGCTGGGGGGATTTTAGCGGCGAGAATCAAGTCGGTCAAGCGCCCGGCGGAAAAATTTGACACACCGATCGCCTTGACCTGACCGGTTTGGTAAAGCTCCTCCATCGCCCGCCACGCACCGAAATAATCGCCATAAGGTTGATGAATCAAAAACACATCCAAATAATCCGTGCCCAAGCGCTCCGTTGACCGCGAAAAAGCTTGCTTTGCCCCTTCGTAACTGGCATCAGTCAACCACAGCTTACTGGTCAAAGTGATTTCTTTACGAGGGACACCACTGGTCCGCAACGCTTGACCCACCGCGGCTTCATTGTAATACACCGCCGCCGTATCGATCGCGCGATAACCACAAGCCAACGCCTGCTCAACGATTTCCTGGCATTCTTGCGGGTTCCAAATTTGGAAAACTCCTAATCCCAATTTGGGGATTTGTAACCCATTATTCAGCGTTTGATATTCCATGATTCGTCCCTACTTTCTCAACCCATTCAGCACTGGTTTGAAACGCGCTGTGCGCAACTGACTTCTGTGCTGAGCTACGCAATGCTCGAAGTCAATCCGTTGTGCTCAGCACTCTATTTCCTTAGCATAGCCGTTATTGGCGAATGAAACAAACCTTTTTATGTGAAAAGCTTCGGAAGATTAAGTGAAGATGACCATTTCAAACAAGCAAATCCCCACAAAAACAGAGTGCGGAGCGAGGATGGGTGGCTGTGAGCACGTTTCAATGTTGGCCGCAGCTTGCGCTGCGAAATTCGGGGTGAGCTCGCTGTGGGCGTCACTTTGAGCTTTTCGGAAGGGCGCCGAAAATCTCAAAGCTGAGCCTTGGTCTAAGTGGCATAGCCACTAAGACCAATTTCACGGCGATCTCACCCCGAATTTCTCCGCTCCAGCCGCTCAACGTTTTAATAGCCGTTTGAGCACTCACGCCAGCTGGCAAGCTATGGCTAATTGATGGAGAGCCACGCAATTGACGACCGTGGTTAGTGATTGCAAGCTTTAAATTGGTGACCCCAGAATAGTTTGCCAGATAAACCGGGACACGTTCAGGATGAATCAACCCAAGCAGTCCACCCTCACTCACTGAGTGTCTTAGGAGAGCGGGTTTAACTTCCAAAAGCCTTGCGTAACTAAGCGGAACAGCCAATCCTCGCGTAGCACGTTTAAAAAAAGACCTGCGTCTCATGACAACAGGTCTAGCAGCCACTACCTCAACCCGCCGAAAACGCGTTGGCTGAGAGGGACTGCTTATTTAAGATCGTCTTTGATTTTAGTGGTGGAGATGCCTTCCGTTCGGGGTAAGTAGACCACTTCGCAGTAATCCTTAAGGAAGTCAAATTTCCCCCGCCAATCATCGCCCATCACGAAAACATCGATATCACGCTCTTGCACATCTTGTACCTTCTGATTCCAACCGGATTCCGGAATCACTTCGTCGACGTAGCGAATCGCTTCCAGCACCATTTTTCGGTGTTCATAACTGGTGTAAGCCTCTTTATGCTTCTGAAACTCGTTGAATTCGTCGGTGGATAACCCGACAATCAGATAATCCCCCAATTCCTTGGCCCGCTTCAATAGACGCACATGGCCCCAATGAAGCAGGTCGAAAGTTCCATAAGTAATGACACGTTTCATGATAAATTCCCCGTCCTTGACTGGATTTTTCAGCCACATGCAACCAGCGCTGACTGCCAACTTACGCGACAGCCGCAGACGCCGGCGCGGCCAAAGCAACATTTGTATTATAGCATAGTCTACCCGTTCAAAACCCGCGAATTCCAAAACATGCCAGCTTCTGCCCGGCAATCCTAGCGGCCATGACCAAGCAGGTTAGCAACAAACCTATTTTTTAGCCACATAGGCGTGGATTGCCTGGGCGAACCGCTCAAGGCCATCTTGCAACCGGGCCCGAGGACACGCATAATTCCATCGCAAAAACCGCTGACCATTGCCACCATAAACATCGCCGGCTGTTAAGAACAGTCCGGTTTCTTGCCGAATAAAACTGGCTAAATCGGTGGAATCAGCACAGACATCCTGACAATCCAACCAAGCCAAATAAGTTGCTTCACTGGCGATCAGGCGCACTTGGGGCAGCTCCCGTTGTAAGAAGTCGGCCAGCAATTGCCGATTTTCCGCTAAATATTGATTCAACGCATCCAACCAAGGCCCCCCTTGATTAAATGCGGCCTCCAGGGCTTGGATCGCAAACGTATTGGGTTCCGCCACTTCATCCGTATTGATTTGGCGTTCAACTAATTGGCGCAAGCGCGGATCAGGAATCACGATCGCTGACGTTTGAATCCCCGCGATATTGAAAGCTTTCGTCGCCGAAACACACATGATCGTATTGGCCGCAATTTCCGGGCTCAGGCTCAGCATTGGGACATAGTCATATCCAGGGTGGGTCAAGTCACAATGGATCTCATCACTTAAGAGCACAACTTGATAGCGCAGACACAATTCGCCAACGCGGGTCAAGGTCGCGCGGTCCCACACCTTGCCGATCGGATTATGCGGGTTGCAGAAAATCAACATTGACGTATTAGCCTGGGCTAGTTTTGCTTCCAGATCCGCAAAATCAATTTCATAGTCGCCAGCTTGATAACGCAATTCGCTGGTCAAGATCGTCCGCTGATTGTTGCGGATCGAGTTGTAGAAAATGTTGTAGACCGGGGACAGCACCACCACATTGTCACCGGGATGGGTCAACTTTCGTACGGTTGAAGAAATACTCGGAATCACTCCGGTAGAAAACAGAACCCACTTGGGATCTAGCCTCAATTGATGCCGTTGTTGCCACCAGCGCGCAATTGTTTCACCGAAGCTTGCTGGAATCTCATTATAGCCAAAAGTATCCTGATCCAACCGCTGTTGTAACGCTTGTTTGATGACCGGCGCCACCGCGAAATCCATATCAGCGACCCACATTGGCAGTTCGCCTGGGGTCACGTCCCATTTGACCGAGTTCGTGCCTTGTCGTTGTGGTGCTTGATCGAAGTTAAATGGCATCAGATAATCCCTCCTTGGTTTGATTCGTGATAATGCGCGTTTTGCTTGAATCAACTTGAGGATCATCGAAAATGATCTGCTCAATGGCTTGCGCCTGGATCCGGCCACTAAGCGGATTTTTGACGCTATTGATCTTGCTGGTGATCGTCGCATTGACCGTCGAATATTCAAAAGCTAAATCCGTGTTGCGCAGCCGACAATTCTCTAAGGTCAGATTTTCCATGTAACAGAACCCCTGATGACTTTCAATGGTGCAGTCGATCAACGTCACATTGCGGGAATTCCAGCCGAAGTACTCACCAACAATGGTCGAATTCTTGATCACCACATTGTCGCAATTCCAAAAAGCGTCCTTGGCAATCAAGCGCGCGTGGTCCACCACCACATCGTGAGCCCCATCAAAAAGATAGTTCCCCGTGACCGCTAAATGGTCGGCGCGAATCTGTTGACTATCCATCCCGAAATAATCGCCATTGACCGTCACGTGATCCAACGTGACATCCTGACAATGCCACAACGTTTCATCAGCGTGCGTTAAATCCACCCGCGCCAATTTGATCGCCGAACTTCGACGGAAATTCTTGGGCGCCTGAAACAGGCTATCGCGCAAGCTGATATCCTTGGTGTACCAAATACCCGAGCGAGCCATCTCCAGAAAGGTCAGATCATGACCCTCAACATGCTGGCTATACCAAAGCGGATATTTCCATTCAAAAGTATCATCGGCCAGGACCAGATCATGGCTTTCCTTCAAGGGCGATTCCCCATCCACGAAAACAGAATCGGTGATGGTCAAATCATGTCCCTGAAAAAGCGCCCGTTCCCCAGTTAAATATTGTTGTTTGATTGTTTGCATCTTTGATCCTTTCTAAATCACACCATAGTAGCCGCACCAATGCTATTTCGCTTAGCCAGGTGGTGACTAACTAATAATAAACAAGTCCAGCATACCACAAATCAACCTGACCTAGTCTATACTTCTTTTCTCGGTGGGCCATGCCTCATAAGCATAGTTACCTGTGATCATGTTTCGAGGAAAATAAAGTTGTCAATAAGGCGGCGCTTGATGGCAGGTATGACTTGATTGCAGGTTCGGGTGGGTTTTGGGCTGAGCGCAACCGACCGGTGCTGCTGATACGGACTGGAGCGTGGCGTTGAAACGTGCTCACCACCAACGGCCACGCGCAGCGCAAGCCGCGGATTACCTACGTTTGTCCACGGAGCGCCACGCCCGACCACCACCAACCCCGAAAAAATGTATTTAATTCATACGAAATTCATAAAATTGCATTGGCTTATTCGTAAAGATTGTCTATACTAGTTTTAGACTCAAGAAATATTTAAATTAAAGTTCCATAAGGAGCAATTTACTTGAAACATCAACGGACCATTCTGCTAACCATTTTAGGCGGTGCCCTAATTGCCATCGGCATCGGCATCAGCGCCAATCTATCGCAAGCTACCACAGAACAGACCGCCAATTCCACCGCTGTCTCTGCAGTCGATTCAGCTACCAAAAGCAACACGACCGCCAGCAAAACTCAAAAACAGGTCATCGCTCAAGCCAAGGAAACTGCTGAACAAGCCAGCACCAAGGCGACCGGCACCGCTGCCACAATCACTGAAGAACTCACCGCAAAATGGCAAGCAACCCTGGCGGACCAAGATAGTCGCGTGGACATTGCCGTATATCTGCCTACGACCAAACAAACCATTCATTTGACCAATGATCAAAGCCAAGGTACCTTCGCCACTGCCAGTATTGTTAAGGTGTCAATTTTGGCCCAAGTCTTGCATGAACTGGCCCAAAAAGGGGCAACGTTAAGTTCAACCCAGCAGAATCAGGCGGTCGCAATGATCGAAAATAGTTCCAACGATGCGGCCACCTATTTTCTATTGAATGTCTTAGGGAGTTATAGTGCCCTAAATCGGATTTTCGCCGACTTGAGCATGACCAGCTCCCAGGTGAATCAAACCGCTTGGGGGATCACCCAAACAACCGCCACCGATCAACTCAAGTTATTGAATGCGATTTTCTACGAAGGCACATACTTAACAAGCGCGTCACAAGCTTATCTACAAAAGCTAATGGGGCAAGTCAGCGAAGAGCAAGACTGGGGTGTCTCCAGCGGCAGCGCCAGTTGGCAACTGAAGAACGGCTGGCTCACCGATGAAGGCAATACCATGATCAATAGTATCGGCCACGTGACCACGGATTCCGGCTTCGACTACACGATCGCGATCCTCACCGACCAAAACGTCTCAGAGGCAAGTGGCGAAGCGCTTGTCAGCCAATTGGCCGCGGTCACCAGCGAAGTCCTCGATCAACAATAGCTCAAGCAACAGAGTTTATTACGTAGTCAGTTAGTGATGAATTCTGAATAGTTCAAGAATAGGATTAGGCAAAAGAGGTTTCAACAATCGGTGCACATCACAAAAAGCGACACAACCAGGGATAATCCTGGCTGTGTCGCTTTTTCAAACGTGTCCCCCCCCCACAGCTTCCGCCGCATAGCTACGCACGTGCTCAGAAGCCAACCCATTGTGCGATGTCCTGTTCACTAACCTCGGTCGTCAATTGCGTGACGCCTCATCACTTGAACATAGCAAGCTCGCCCCGATTCTCGCAGTGCAAGCCGCGGACAACATTGAAACGTGCGGAGCGAGGATTGGCTGTTCCGCTTAGCTACAATCAAGGCAAGGGTTTGACGAAGTGGTTTTGCAAGCTAGAGGTCAAAACAATTCCCCGCTTTTGTAATTGGTACAGCAATATTAACAGATTTGGATTGGGAGATTGGTCTACTTTACGTAGATTGAACATCTCTACCCGTTTTCTTAACAGTCCACGGGTGGGAACCGACCGATTCAGCTGATGCATCAAGAACTTGATTTGTTCCACAGCCAGACTGCGCTGGTGTCACCAATTCCAAGCTTGTAACCACTAACCACGGTCGTCAATTGCGTGGCGCTCCATCAATTGGCAATAGCTTGCCAGCTGGCGTGAGGGCTCAAACGTCTGTTAAAACGTTGAGCGGCTGAAGCGGAGAAATTCGGGGTGAGATCGCCGTGAAATTGGTCTTAGTGGCTCTGCCACTTAGACCAAGGCTCAGCTTTGAGATTTTCGGCGCACTTCCAAAAAGCTCAAAGTGACGCCCACAGCGAGCTCACCCCGAATTTCGCAGCGCAAGCTGCGGACAACATTGAAACGAGTTCACCGACCCAGCCGGTTGCTAAGCGGAATTGAGCCTATCAGCAAAATGGGCGAAAGATTTGACGAAGTGGTTTGGCAAGCTAGAGGTCAAAACAATTCCATCTTTTAGGGTGGTACGGCAACGCCAACGGATTTGGATTAGCTGGTCGGTACAGTTTTCCTTGGTTGAACATCATTACCTGTTCCCTAGACAATCCTTAAGTAAAAACCGACCGATTCAGCTGATTCTTCAAACTTGATTTGTTCCACAGACAGACTGCGCTGGTGTCACCAATTTAAAGCTTGTAACCACTAACCACGGTCGTCAATTGCGCGGCTCCCCATCAATTGACGATAGCTTGCCAAATGGCGTGAGCGCTCAAGCGGCTGTTAAAACGTTGAGCGGCTGGAGCGGAGAAATTCGGGGTGAGATCGCCGTGAAATTGGTCTTAGTGGCTTTGCCACTTAGACCAAGGCCTGATTTTGAGACAAGCCGCGTACTTTGCGGATTGGCTCAAAACAGCGCCCACAGCGAGCTCACCCCGAATTTCGCAGCGCAAGCTGCGGCCAAATTACTTTTGCTAGGCTAATGCTCGCAGTCAACCCGTTGCGCTCCGCACTCTGTTTGATCAACCCACGGTCAGAATGCCGCGCAGTTGTCGTTCGAGTTCCTTTTGTTCATTCAACGATAAGGTGGTCGCCCGCACCGCCGCCGTAACCGCGGTGAATTGCGCGTCATCGGTGATCACGCAAGAACGGACCATGGTCGCCAGACGCTGCTGGACCGCCGGTAATAAATCGGTGCTAAAGGGCGGTTTCAGCAACAAAACCTTTTCCTGATCAGCGCTGGGAAGTTTCACCGTGCTAATGATCAGGTCATAGCTTTGCAATTTGCTTTCCGTCACCTCATAAACCGCCGCCAAGTCGATTTGATCGCTAGGCATCAAGCGAGATAACTGATTGCGCAAAATATGGGCCAAGGCTGGTCCTTCAACACAAACCACCAAGATCCGCGGTGGTTGCCAACTTTGCGGCTTTTGCTTTTCTAGTTCGCTGGCGTAAAAAGCGGTAACCAAGTCGATATCCGTCGAGCTGAAACAAGGAATATCGAATTTCGTGATCCCGGCCGCGACGATCTGCCGCAAATGTTTCTGGTCCCCAGGCATGAACTCGCTGGGCGGTACCACAGGTGGCAATTCATTTTCTTCCCGGAACAGCACCCGCCGCAAATGGTGACTCAAAACATTGCTAAAAGCCGCCGTAAACGGTTCCTCTAAGCCCAAGGCATCTTCAACATGGTGATTCAACTGCTCCGTCAATGTCCGCTCCATGGCAAGATCCCCTTGGCGGCCGTTGGCAAAGATCTGCTCTGCCAATTCCGCTAAAGGCAAGACCTCCTGCTGATCAGCCAGGCGTGAGGTGCCGGACATTTCCGCCAGCTTGTAGTTCAAGATCGTCAACAAGAAGAAGTCGGTGTCATCGATGCCGGTGGTATCTTTGGTATACACCATGGTTTTCTGCAACGCTGTCAAAAGCTGGTCCAATTCGAAAACATTGAACAGCACCAACTCACCCATTTTCGAATAAATATTATCCCGATAGTAGAAACTATAGATTTCCCGAATATTGATGGTGCTCATCAACAGCCGCAAGAAGACCACCAATTTCTTGAATTTGGGACCATTGACCAAATACCCTGAGCGTTTAACATGTTCCATCTCCAAACCCAATCCGGCGCAGATCGCCCGCACCTCGGTCAAAGTTTTGACCACAGTCGTCCGCGAACGATACAAAGCCGTCATGAAATAATTGGTGCTCAACGGCTGCTCGCTTAGCAGCAACTTTAGCAGAATAAAGCGTTGCATCTGCGTTTGCGAATAACGAAACTGCGCTGGCGTGGTGTGCGAAACGAAATACGCCAAAGCCTTCTGCGTTTCTTGCGGTTGCGGCAAAGTCAAGCGATCTCGGTCCAAAATGACCCAGCCCAGACTATGTTGCGACAGGAAATGATTGATTTTCGAAAGGGCGTAACGGATCTGATGCTCGGATAAGGACATTTCCGCGCCGATTTGAACAAACGTCACCGGTGTTTCCTGATGCAGTAACTGATTTAACAGATCAATCTCACGTTGGGTCAACTTCGGTTGTGCCGCCAGCGTCATTTTACTCATGTCGTTCCCCCCAAATTCTATTCGATCCGCCGAGCCAAACGCCTGAAGCAGCGCTGTTGCCAAGTAAAGACTAAACCAACGACAACAAGCGCGGTCGCGGGCCACAGGCAGATCGTGATCACACCACAAATATCGACGAACAAAATCCCCGTTAACACGAAACCTAAGCGCAACATTTCTTGAAAAGTCGTCTGGGTCCACCGCCGCCAAGTTAGCGCTAATTGCCCATCAAGACGAAAACCGGACCACAGCAACCAGAGTCCCCCGACCCAGGTCAACGCTAAGGTCGCGCCTAAATGCACGGCGCCGCCTAATCCGATTAAACGCGGCCATAACAGCCAATTCAGGCCACAAATCGATAGCCACAGCCAACTCACAGCGGTCCAGGCGCCAACCCGTTTGAGCACGGGACGCCGCCAAACACTGCTCCACCAATCGGAGCGTGCTTGCGCGTAGTTTCGTGCCAATATCAGGCCTAGACCACTGCCTACTATTGTAACAAATCCACCCATAATGAGTAAAGCGGTGAATAAAATTTTTCCAAATTGATCGAGGGATCGATCAATTAATTGTTTGGCTAATGCTACCATTAAGCATACCTCTATTCCTTTACGGCGCCATCGGTAATTCCGGAAATCAATTGCTTACTGAAAAAGATGAATAAAACTAATAGTGGCAAGGTGGCCAACAAAGTCCCGGTGATCACCAAAGGATAATTGACGCTGTAAATGCCTTTCAATTGAGTCAGCGCCAACATCAAGGTGTATTTGGCCTCATCGTTCAAGATAATCAAGGGCCACATGTAGTCATTCCACGACCCCATGAAGGAAAACAGCGCTAGAAACGCCAACGCTGGCCGCATGATCGGTAAGGCAATCGACCAATAGATGCGAAAAGTCGAACACCCATCCAATTTAGCGGCTTCCAACAGACTGTCGGGAATCGTATCCGTACAATACTGTTTGATCCAGAAAATCCCGAAGGCATTGGCCATCCCAGGAATGATCAGCGCTTTGTATGAGCCGACCCAACCTAGTTTATCCATCAAATAGAATGAGGGGATAATGTTCAATTGCCCTGGAATCATCATGGTTCCCAAGAGAAAGGCGAAGAGAAAGGCCTGCCCGCGGAAATGAAGTTTAGCGAACGCGAAGCCCGCCAAAGAATCGAAGAACAGCACCAACACCGTTGAAGTGATTGCGATGAACAAGGTGTTGAATAACGCGTGAAAGAAGCTGGTTTGCGCGATCACCGCTTGAATATTGTGCCAAAGCTGATTGCCAATGGTTAGACTCGGCGGCGTGCGATAGATCTCGCTATTTTGCTTACTGGCCATCACCAGCATCCAATAGAATGGAAAGAGTGACAGTAAAACCGCGATCCCGACAAAGAGCCGGATACTACCATGCATGATTCGTGTCATTTTTCTACTTGACCCCCTGGATCCGTTTAGTCGTAATGTACCAGTTCAGGGCCGAGAAAAGGACGATCAAGGCCACCAAGCCCCAAGCAATCGTGGAGCCATAGCCGAACTGATGGTTGGTGAAGGCAGTGTTGTACAGATAATAAACGATCGTCATCGCCCCACCCTGCGGCGTCGCGCCGGACGGAACCAGCACTTGAGCTTCAGAGAAAACTTGTAGCCCGCCAATGGTCGACATCATCACCGTGAACAGAATGATCGGTTTCAATTGGGGCACTGTGATCTTCCAGAATATCTGGCGATTATTGGCGCCATCCATTTGCGCGGCCTCGTTGTAATCCTTGGAGATCCGCGCGATCCCCGTCAGATAAATGATCATATTGTAGCCGGTGTATTGCCAAATATTGACCGACGATATTACCACCCGGACCCAATTGGGACTGGTCAACCAATTGATCGACTTCAAGCCAACCAAATGGAGCAACCCATTAGCCAAACCGTCCAAGTTAGAGAAAATCAACCCGAACAGAATCGTGATGGCCACCACCGAGGTAATATTCGGTAGAAATAACAAGGCTTTCAGCGCTTCTTTGTGCTTAAACATTTTCAAACTCAACATAAACGCCAGCACCAGTGCCAAGAACAACATGGGAAAGGTCCCCAAAGCCCAGATCAGTACCGTGTTCTTCAACGACAGCCAAAAATCCGTATCTTGGGCCAACCGTTGCAGATTGGTCCAGCCAGTAAATTGAATCTGACCGATCCCATCCCACTTACTTAAGGCCAAATAGCCAGAGAATAAAATGGGAAAGAGGCCAAACACGAGAAATAGTAGGTAGAACGGCGCGATCGCCAGATAAGGGGTCGCCTTTTCCAGACTGAAACGCGCCCGGCGCCGCTGTTTCGGGGCAGCCGTTGGTAAATCAGTTTTGTGATCACTGACTTCCATTTCTTCACTTCCTTCGTCATACTTGAGTCAGTGTTACGAGTGGGTTCGCGGGCGAACAAATAGCGGCGCTAACTTGATCACAAGAATGCCGCTATCCGGGAAACGGGCCACCGTCTTCGACTTCAGTCTGTCAGAACAACTGAACGAAGGCGACCCATGACCATTGAATCAAAATCTAAAACGCTACCGATCCTGCTTGCCGCAACTAGCTGGTCAGCTGTTGTGCCTGTTAGTCGATGGTTTTTGCTTTCTTGATCGCGTCCGCCCAGGCTTGGTCAGGATTTTTGTTCTGATCTTGGATCAGTTGCATTTGATCTTCGAAGATCCGTTGCACGGTGCCACTGCGAGGATCACTCTTCTTGTACTTCATCGCATTCGCCGCGTCGACGAAGTATGGGTTATATTGCTCGTCGCCGAAAAGTTTATTGGTTGTTTTCATGAACGCATCATCATAAACAGCTTTATGGGTTGGGAACAAGCTCAATTCCTTGAAGTTGGCCCGCTGATTCTTCTCATTGGTCAAGTAACGAACCACTTCCGCCGCTTCTTTTGGATGGCTAGTTGTTTTCAAAACCGCCAAGTAAGAACCACCGGTGTTTGATGGTTGACCTGGCGCTTTGGCAATCAACCAAGTGCCTGGCTTCGTGCCATTTTCTTCCAAATCGGCGATTGCCCATGAAGCCTTATTCATTGCTGAGTAGAGACCCTTTTGTTGGGCATTGGCGTTGTCGGCGCCGCCAAGTTTGACGTTTAAGGTATAGCCATTCTTCTGCGCCTTGACCGCGAAATCCCAAGCTTCTTTCAATTGGCCATCACCTAAAGTTAATTTGCCGCCTTCGAAAATTCCCTTGGTCATTTTCTGTTCCCGATCTTCAAACAAAGCGACCGCGGATAAGAACATTGGCAAGTTGGCCTTCTCTTTCATTTGCGCCGCGGCCTTCATGTAGTCCTCTTCGGTCTTGATCGATTCACTGACCGCTTTCGGATCGGTTGGCAAACCAGCCTTCTCAAAGTTAGCCACGTTGAACATCAAGGCCTTAGGACCAATATCAATGGGCATAGCGATTTGATAATCAGCGTCTGCGAAAGTGGAATCCCATTTCCAAGTCACATAATTCTTACCCAACGCCTTGGTGCCGTACTTGGTCAAGTTGACGAATTTCGTCTTGTAGGGTAAGTAGTCTTCAATATTGTTATTGATCGCGGTAATGTCGGGCGCCGCCTTGGATCCGAAGCTCGCCTTCAGCTTGGTATCAAAATCTTCGTTCGATGGTACTTGTTTGAATTGCAATTGATAATTCGAGAAATGTTCCTTCGTATTGGCCATCGCTGCTTTACTGATCGCGCCATTGTAGTAGTTGATCGATAATTTGACCTTGCCTTGGCTAGCCTGCGCGTTCTTCTTGCCACAAGCCCCCAACACTAGGATCGCGCTCAGAGCCAATCCCAGTAACAAACCGTATTTCTTAAGTTTCATTTGCAAATCTCCTCAAAAGTTGAATTCCTGGCTTACGCCTTTGGTTGCGCCAGCGACCGCGCCGCACTCGAGTCAATGCATACGACCGACCACCGACCACAACATGTTGTGTTTGTGATACAAAATGGAGTTTAGCATCTCGCCGCGGTTTATCGCAATTCTTTTGACGACTTTCTTTCGGCTGATTCATGCAGAAAAAGTCATCAAGTCAACTTGTCAGATCCCCCCAAAAATCGTACTTTGAAGTTATGGTTTTTTTCACGGGGGCCTGTCTAAATAAGGACGGCCAAATCTCGGTAAAGCTTAATTTCAAATCAGACTGACCCGCGCTAACTGAACCCAAAACTCGCGAACCAAGTCTGAAACTCAAGGAGGACCAACCATGCAATTGATTGCGAAAAACGGGTTGCGGATCATGCAACTGACCGACATCCATATTGGCTCATATCCCTTCGAACCCAAGGACCTGCAAACCTTCGCCGCGCTTCGGGCAACGATCCCGGCCGTCGATCCCGATTTGATCATGATCACCGGGGATTTGATTTGGTCGGAAGGCGTGGACCAGCCCCAACGCGGCTACCAGGCCTTGGTGGACCTGTTTAATGAATTCGATTACCCGATTGCGATGACTTATGGCAATCATGATTCCGAAGAAACAATTGACCGTTCTGATTTGCGCCAGTTAGAAAAGGGCTTCAAAAACTTGATCGCCAAGCAAAATGTTTTCGTCGATTCCCGCAACAAGGAGTGTTACACCTTTGAATTGGGAAACGACACCGGTGTGACCAACGTTTGTTACGTATTCGATTCAGGCAATCATGGCGATTTGCCGGGAACGGACTATGATTGGATTTCGCTGGAACAAATCGCCTGGTATGAGCGAACTCACGCCGCTTACCTGCAAAATGTCGGCGTGACTCAAGATCTGGTTTTTCTCCACATTCCGCTACCTGAATACTTGCAGGCCGGTGAACATGTTTTGGCCGGTCATTTCTGGGAAGATGATCGCCGCGTTTCTGGCGCGGTGCTTAATACCGGATTGTTCGCGCATTTACGGGCGAACAATCATGTGGCCGGTGTTTTCTGCGGGCACGATCACGACAATAATTTCGACGGCGAATTTCTGGGGATCCATCTGATCTATGGCAATGTTTCCGGCTATAATTGCTATGGGCAATTGCCGCGGGGTTATCGCATGATCACAGTCAATCCGACGGGGCTGACTACGGCGCTTCATCATTATGAACTGCCGGGGGTGGCGGCCAAGGCGCCCTTTTCTCATGAGCATTTGGCGGAGCTGGCGCGATTTGCCACCCGCGATCTGGATCTGGACCAACGGCATGACTTCTGGAAACAGTAGCGCTCACTAGGCGAACGTAACTTGACTTAAGGAGATTGGCCGCAGCTTGCGCTGCGCTTGGCGTTGGTGGATTGCAGGTGTGGTGGGGCTCCAGGTCGGGCTGGGGGTGGTGGAACGCTGCGGGCACGATTTTGAGCTTTTCGGAAACCCGCCGAAAATCTCAAAACTCGGCCTTATTGTAGGCGATAAATCGCCAACAATAATATCGCGGCTGACTCACCCCCAGCCCGACCTTCCGCCTAACGAACGAACAGTCCACCAACGCCACGCTCCGCTCCAGCCGCTCAACGTTATCTTATTCATTTGAGCACTCACGTCGACTGGCAAGCTATGGCCATTTGAGGGGGAGCCACGCAGCTGACGACCGTGGTTGGTGAGGACAATTGAGTTTGTTGGTGACACCGGCGCAATTTGACTGATGTTCTTGGCTCAGCCTTGCTGTGAGATCGGGATTTGGGCTAACAAACTTGCGACCGGTCAAGGCCAAGCTGCCTGACATTAGTTCAAATCAACGTTAGCTATCGCTCAACGGTTTGTCCCTTAACCCATTCACTCTGATCAACTCTGTCGTGGACGAAAATTTAAGAATAGCTGGCGTCCTTTTCTGATGGTGCCTCCTGGTTACGGGCATCAAAAAATCCCACTAACAATGAACGATTTCCGTTCTTGTGTTAGTGGGATTTTCATATTCTATTTGATTGGACTTTTTTAAATAAGTTTATTGCGGGTTGGAATGGTTACTGGCGTTCGTCGCGTAAAATGCAAAACTTGACCGAGTCATAATAGGTTCCCTGCCAATAGCGAACTTTTCTGATCACGCCCTCTTGCTTCAGTCCTGCTTTCGCGCTGACGCGGATCATGCCGGGGTTGCCGGACCACGTCGTCAACCCGATGTGCGCGAGATCAGGGTGCAAGCGGAATAAATAAGTCAGCCATTGTTGTAACGCTTGCGTCGCGATGCCCTGACCCCAGAAATGCTGGTCGTAAATCGCGATTCCGACCTCCAGCCATCTGTGCAGGTCCCCATCCTCCCAGTGAGCAGTCACTTCACCAAGCACCCGCTGATCAACGACGATAAGTTGGCGATGGGGATTCGCGGCAAAAGTTCGGGCCAATTTCTGAAAGTCTGGCCAGGTCAGGATGGGATCACGAAAGTAAGGGCCATTGTATTTCATCCAGACCAAATCAGCTTTTGCGCCATACTTGATGGCAAAAAGCGGCTGAATGTCTGCTGGAGTGGCGGAGCGAAGTTCAATTTTCAATTTAGCACCTCATGATTGTTGGATTAATTGGTTCAATTATACTACTTGCTTCTCCATAAAACAGTCTGAAGTTATCTCCAATTCTGGGTGGACGTTTGTTATGATGGCCGCGGCTTGCGCTGCGAAATTCGGGGTGAGCTCGCTGTGGGCATCACTTTGAGCTTTTCGGAAGGACACCGAAAATCTCAAAGCTGAGCCTTATTCTAAGCGGCAAAGCCGCTAAGAATAACGACACGGCGATCTCATCCCGAATTTCTCCGCTCCAGCCGCTCAACGTTATAACAGCCGTTTGAGCACTCACGCCGACTGGCAGGCTATCGCCAATTGATGGGAACCCACGCAATTGACGACCATGGTTAGTGGTCACAAGCTTGGAATTGGCGACACCAGTGCAGTCTATTTGATGAACTAGGATAAGATTTTGATGAATCAGTTGAATCGGTTGGCATTGCCGTACCACCCCAAAAAGGGCGATTGTTTGACCGCTTACTTGCAAATGCACTTCGTCAAATACCCAACTTCGATTGCAGATAGGCTCAATTCTGCCTAGCAACCGGCTGGGACTGCGCGGCTCAGTGGTGAAATTGTCCTTGGCGGCTTTGCCGCTTAGGACAAGGCTCGATTTGAAGACAAGCCGCCGGGCTTGCGGATTGGCTTCAAACGACGCCCACCACGTTCCAGTCCGCAACAGCAGTCCCAGCCGGTTGCGCTTACGCGCAACACCCACCCACACCTGCAATCAGACAAGAAAGCCAAAAACAGAAACGTTGCTTTTTGCCAACCAACGTCATTTGACGGCGTGCCGCCGACGCACCAACGCTTTCCGCAGTTCTTCGATGAGAATCAAGGGAATGGGAATCGTGATCAAAAAGGCCCAGTCTTGCCACTGCAGACCTGTCGTGTTGAACGCTTGTTGCAAAAACGGCACGTAAATCAAGCAGCTGAGTAAACAGACTTCGCAGATCACACCGAAGATCACGTGGGTATTGCTGAAGATCCCGGTTTTGAATAGAGCAACGTCTTTGGTGCGGCAATTGAAGACGGTGCCGATTTGGCTAAAGACGATTGCCGCCAGGGTCATGGTGGTGGCTAATCGATAGACCGCGCCGCCACTCGCAAGGGCTTGGGTCGGCCAGCCAGCGCGCCAATTGACGAAGAAGTAGGCGGCGGTGGCGATCAGTGACTCCCACAGGCCATACCAAGCGAAGGCTTTGAAGGCCACCGATTTATTCAGTAAATGTTCAGAACGTTTTCTCGGCGGGCGCGCCATCGTGCCTGGTTCGGTCGGTTCTGAGGCGAGTCCCAGCGCGGGTAACATATCGGTGCCCAGGTCGATCGATAGGATCTGCATCACGGTTAGCGGCAAAGGAATCAAACCATTAGAAAACAGGAAGAGGACTGATGGCACGGCTTCGGGCACGTTACTGTTTAGGATGTACAGCAAAAACTTGCGAATATTGGCGTAAACCGTGCGGCCTTCTTCAATCGCATTGACGATCGAGGCGAAATTATCATCGGTCAAGATCATATCCGCGGCCTCTTTCGCCACATCGGTCCCGGTCACGCCCATGGCCACGCCAATATCGGCTTTTTTCAACGCCGGGGCGTCATTGACGCCATCGCCTGTGGCCGCCACGATCTCGCCCATGGCCTGAAGATTGGTGACGATGCGATATTTCTGTTCTGGCGCCATCCGGGCGAAAATAATCTGGTGACCCAGATTCTCCCGCAACTCGGCGTCACTCATCGCCGTCAACTGCTCCCCGGTGACCACCCGAACATCAGTGCCTTGCACCACCCCGATTTTGTGGGCGATACTTTCGGCGGTCAAGCCGTAGTCTCCGGTCACCATGATGATCCGAATGCTGGCGTCATGACACTTCTGGATCGCCTCGATCACATTCTCCCGGGGCGGATCCTGGCTGGCGGTCAGACCAACAAAAGTCAGATTCTGCTCGGTGGTCGCGACACTATAAGTCCGCTCATCCGGCGCCAGTTGCCGGTAAGCGTAAGCCAAGATCCGCAGACCAGCCCGGGCGAAGGCGTCATTTTGGGTGAGGAATTGTTGGCGCAAAATCGGCGTCAGGGGCAAAACCTTCCCGTGCACCAAATAAGTTTGACAACAGGCCAACACTTCAGCGATACCGCCCCGGGTATACGCCCAAGACTGCCCCGCTTGCTGGCGGATCGTGGTCATCCGTTTCCGCTCCGAATCAAAGGGCAGTTCAGCCAATTTCTGGTAGTTCTTTTGCTCGCCGGGGAGATCGTAATCCGCCTTTCCGGCCAGCACCAAAATACTCCCCTCATCTGGACTGCCAACGACTTGGTGCTGGCCGCGAACGACTTGCAGGAACGAATCATTATTCAAAACGCCGATCCGCAACAATTGTTGCAGATCCGGCTCTTGGCTCAAATCGATCCGGGCGCCATTTTTTGTGACGACACCTACGGGTTCATAGCCGGTACCGCTGACTTGATATTGACCCCCAGGAAGCCAAACTTGCTCGATGGTCATTTCGTTCTTGGTCAAGGTGCCGGTTTTGTCGGAACAGATCACGGTGGTGGCCCCCAGCGTTTCCACACTGTTCAAATGCTTGACCAACGCGTTGCGGTGGGCCATTTTCTGGACGGCCATCGCCAAAGACAGGGTCACCGTAGGCAGCAACCCTTCCGGAATAAAGGCCACGATCATCCCCAAGGCGAAAATAAAAGACTCCGCCACTGGATAATGGACCAGAAAAACCGCGGCCACGAAGAAAAGCGCCCCGATCACGAAGGCAATGATCGAAATCTGCCGGGTCAACAAATCCAGTTCTCGTTCCAGAGGACTTTTGGCGGCGACCACCTTACCGGTCAAGGCCGCGATCTGGCCGAATTCGGTGGCCATGCCGGTGCCAGTAACCAGCATCGTGCCACTCCCCTTGACCACGCTGGTGCCTTCATAGACCAAGTCCCACTCGGCGAAACGACCGGCGGCTTGGACCTCAGCGGCGCTCATCACAGTGGCTTCTTTAGTGACCGTCAACGATTCGCCAGTCAGCGCCGATTGATTGACCTCCAGATCATCCGCCTGCAACAAACGACCGTCCGCCGGCACATTGTCGCCACTGATCAAGTTGACCAGATCACCTGGCACTAATTCCTCGACCAGCACCTTCAGCGATTGCCCATTGCGCAACACTTTCGCGTAGCTGGGCAGCATCTTCTGCAACGCCGAAGTGGCCGCGTTGGCCCGATACTGTTGCCAAAAGCTAAATAGACCGTTGATCAAATTCACGGCCCAAATCGCCAACCCCAGTTCGGTCATTCCCGCAATGATCGCGATGATCCCGGCGCCCCAAAGCAACAACGCCATCAAACTACTGAAATTTTTGAAAAACACCTTGACCATCGAAGTTTCCTTGGTCTTTTGGATCAGATTAGGCCCAGTTTGCTTTAATCGCTGAGCCGCCACCGCTGACGTCAGCCCCGTCGGCGTCGAGTCCGCCGCCTGTAAGCTGGCGGTTGCCGACAACGTCGCCCACGCTGGCGTTGAACTGGTGTCAGCTGGCGTAGAACTGGCGTGGGCCGCCGTTGCCGCTGGCGCGGTTGCTGGTTTGGTGGTTGACGCTTTTGCAGTTGGCGCCTTGGCGGTCGATGTGGCAGTAACTGCTGGTGCCCCCACAATCTGACCCGGCGAAGTTGCGCCGGTTGTGACGGTTGAATCCCTTGGTGCGCTTGTTTTGTTTGTTGTCATGTCAATTCCCTCGTTCCCCAAATCGAGACAATGAACTTCCCAATAAATTTCTTATTGTCGTAGGTATTCTAACCCAGAATCACTGCTGATAGCTAGCAAGGCGGGTTTGCCCTGGTCATTTACTGGACCAGACAAGTTGGGCGGAAACGGCGCAGCCAGCGCTTTTATCCAGAGGCAATGCTATACTTGAGGGGCGCGGACTGCTTCGAACTTCCCGCCTCGCAAAAATTCGACCGAAGAGGTGCAATCATGCTACTTCACGAAAAACTCGAACAAACCAATTTCTCGAAAACAGAACAAACCGTGGTCGCCTTTCTGCTCGCTCACGAAGATGACCTGGCCCATTTCACCACCACTAAAATCGCCGCCGCCACCTTTACAACGCCGTCGATCCTGGTGCGGATCGCGCAGAAACTTGATTTCAGTGGTTTCCGCGACTTCAAGCAGGCCCTGCTGGAGGAACGGGATTATCTGCGCCATGATTTCGGCCCGCTCGACGCCAACTTTCCCTTCGACCGCCAAGACGACCTAATGACCGTCGCTACCAAAATCGCCGCCTTGAAGCAAGCCAGCTTGCAAGACACCCTGACGCTTCTGGATCACGACAGCTTGCGCCGCGCCTTGACGATCTTGACACAAGCCCAAACGATCCGCGTTTTCGCCGTCGCCGATTTGACCTTCGCCGCCGAAACTTTTGTCTATAAAATGCGACGAATTGGTCAGCCGGCGGAAACTTTCACCGTCAGCAACACGCTGTATCAAGAAGCCCTGCTCACCCCCAGGACCGACTGTGCGCTTTGTTTGTCGTACAGCGGCCAGTCAAGTGAACTCTTGACCGCCGCCCAGGATTTGAAGCGTCAACAAGTTCCCGTGATCGCCTTGACCAGTATCGGTGCCAATCAACTGGCGCAATTGGCCGATGTGGTCCTTGCCGTGACGACCCGCGAATATTCCTATACCAAAATCGGTAACTTCAGCTCGCTGACTTCGCTGGAATTATTGTTGGATATTTTATACAGCGCTTATTTTAATCTCAATTATCAACAACACCTCCAAACGAAATTGACCGTGGCGCGGGCAACCGAACGGCGTGAGCTGGACAATCAGATTTTGCGTGATCCGGAATGAATTGGCGGTGGAAACCCGCTTCAATGCTCAATCAACCTAAAACTGACCAAATTTCCAACGTCAAAAACAGCGTTAAGGCCATTTGACCTTAACGCTGTTTTCAGGCACTGCCGACAAATGTTTTCCGACAAATCGAGCTGTTCAGCTGACCATTTTTCGAACCGGTTTTGCTGATGGAACGGGGATCAATTCCCCTTGGGCACCGTGATCACGCCCCGTTGGCGATAACTGTCAACGGCACTGCGAATCGTCTCCAGAACGGAATATTGAGGCGCGTAACCTAGTAAGCGCCGCCCATTTTCGATACTGTATTGACCACTGCGGGCCAGATGATAGTAAGTCGATTCCGTCGCCGCCGCATCGCCGATCATTTGTTGCCAATCAGGCCACGGTAGAAAATCGATCTGCGGCGCTTGTTGGAAATCATGATACATCGCCTGAGCGTAACCATAAAGCGTGATCGATTCCCCAGCCACCGCGTGAAAACTCTGGCCTAACGCGCTAGCGCGATGCTGAATGGCCCGAACAAACAGCTGGGCAACGTCGGCTGCGTGAACATGATGCAGAGTTTCCATGCCAAAGTTCGGCAAGAAAATCCGCTCGCCATTGGCAATTTTCTGAAAAACGGTGGTGTCCGTATTACCATAAGGACTGATGATCGCCCAACCCGGTCCGGAGATCTGCCCCGGCATGATCACCGTCGCGGGGAAACCAGAGGCCAAATAGGCTTGCTTCAACAATTTTTCGCTTTCATATTTATCGCGACCATAGGCGTCCAAAGGTTCCTTAAAGGCATTGGGCTGAACTGGCAAGGTGGTGGCGCGACCGTGCGCCCAAATCGATGAGCAGTAAAGGTATTGTTGCACCGAAGTCTGACTCAATGTGGTGATCATTTTCCGTGTTTCCGCCACGTTGAAGTTGATCAAATCCACCACCACATCGCCGTGGAGCGCGGCAACTTTGGCCGTAAACTGAGCGTCCTTTACGCGATCAAGACTCACTTGCTCAACCTCATCCCAGGCCTTGTCCGCGGCGTAAGGTCGCCGTTGCCCGCGACTGACCGCCACCACCTGATAACCTGCCCGCACCAGTTGAGGCACGAGAAACGAGCCAATATGGCCGGTACTCCCTAACACAACGACTTTCATTACAATTTTGGGCGGGAAACCTCTAACTTTAGTCAGAGGAGGAAAGCCTGCACTTGCTAACGCTATTTAGCTTTCTTGCTTGGTCGTCCCGCCTTGCCCCTTTCTGTTCTCTGATTTTGAATATAGTTGGCAACCGTCTCTTTTGACATGTTGCCGAGTGTCCCCATGTAATAGCTTGGCGCCCACAAATGTCCACCCCAGAGGAGTTTCTTGGTCTCAGAATGAGCTGTGAACCATGTCCGAGCTGATGCACCCTTTAAGATCTTGACAACAGTTGTGGGCGCATACTTGGGCTTGAAGCTCAAAAGCAGGTGCACATGATCCGGCATGACCTCTGCTTGTTCAATCGTGATCTCGTTATCAGTTGCCGTGGTTTTTAGGATCTCAAGCATTTCCGCCACATACTGCGGTGTATCAAAAATTGGTCGGCGATATTTGGTGACCCACACAAGGTGGT
>NZ_BAAABI010000014.1:0-56413 GCF_054785215.1 Lapidilactobacillus salsurivasis
AGTAAAGAGTGTGGTGGCGATAGCAAGAAGGATACACCTGTTCCCTTGCCGAACACAGAAGTTAAGCTTCTTAGCGCCGAAAGTAGTTGGTGGGAGACTGCCTGCGAGGATAGGGCGTTGCCACGCTCGATTCCGGTTTAGCTCAGTTGGTAGAGCGCTTGACTGTTAATCAAGATGTCGTCAGTTCGAGTCTGACAACCGGAGTAAGGAAACGGTCTGGCTGAAGGCCAGATCGCTTTTTTATTTAAAGTATTTCGGATTTCAGTGAAGTCCAATGGCCCCTTGGTCAAGTGGTTAAGACACCGCCCTTTCACGGCGGTAACATGGGTTCAAATCCCGTAGGGGTCATGAGCGCCGGCTTAGCTCAGCTGGTAGAGCATCGGTATCGTAAACCGAGGGTCACAGGTTCAAATCCTGCAGCCGGCATTAAGCGTTATTATCGATTATAAAAAGAGATTGAAAGTTGGTGCTATCAACTTTCAATCTCTTTTTTTGGATGGTGAATTAAAGTGAATCCTACGTTTAGATAGACCGTAAAGCACTGATTTGACCACTGTTTCTTCTTTGTATTTACGGAGCACGTTCGATTTATCAATTCATTTTTGCATACAAAAATAGTACTTCATCAGGATTGGGTGTTACTTAAAGATATTTAACACTTTTGCCAACCAAATCAGCCTTAACCATAGGTATTGCAATCGTATTAGGCAGATCATAGACCGTTTCTGGTTGATAAACAATGCCGTCAATTTCTACCTTCTTATAATCCTTGAGAGTTACTGATGGCGTATATTTATCTAAGGTTAGCAAAGATAGACCACCAACATCCCATTTATCAACGATTTCGTCCATTATTTTTTGACCTCCTTGTTCAACTGCCATTAACACCATACCAAACGAAGAATAAGTTTGCCAATTTCGAGGTTTTACCATATACTTATTTAGTCGTATTTCGTAGTTAAATTCGGAATATGCGGATTGAAATATATTTTTTGAAAGATTTGATTTCGTACAATAAAACTATCTCTTGTCCTTATGACAGGGGATAGTTTTTTGTCGTTTGTGTGTCTAGTTAGAAAAAGCTAAAGGTTAATTCTGGATTGCTGATATCCAATCCAAAGTCCTTGTTGTAGTTTTGATAAGCCTGATCCAGTGTTTCACGCCCCAAAGTTTCGCCAGACGGTGTGAAGAAGGGGATGATTTTCTGATCATCTTTAAGTTTGCGGTAGTCGCTATTACTGATAGAGAGCAAATAGCGTTGACTCCTCTTCATCAACCGATTTAATTCGCGAAAATCTAGTTTACTCTGGCTGAGTAGTTCATTAATGATTTTCTTGGCATCATCATTGTATGGCACGATAATCGCATGGCCGTTGTCTGCGATTACTTGAAAATTCTTGGCGATAGTTTGCCCACTAAAGGTCAAGTGTGGTCGCCAGCGCAAATCGCGCGGGAGATTTGTGCCACCGGCTTGGTTTTCCCCTAATAAGGGGTAGAGTGTGAGTCCACTGTTTAACGGATACCGTGTGGTAGCTTTTTTGATAATTCGTCGGTAGTAAGTTTGAAAATAGCACTCTTGCGTATTTGCGGTCAAAACCTCTGAACAATTCCTGTCGAGCATATCCAGGAGCCGCATTGTTGTTTGCCGAGCGTCGGTAAGTTCTTCCATTTTTGAAATATTTTCCTTACGGGGATCGGGGTTGATTAGATACACATCACCCAACTCTCGTTCGCCATTTCGGTTGCAGCGGCCCGCCGCTTGCGCAATTGAATCTAGTCCAGTAACTGAGCGGATAACGGCTTCGAAGCTAATATCAACGCCGGCCTCGATTAACGGCGTTGTAACGACGATGATTTTTTTACCTTGTGCGTCGATCAGACGGTCCTTGATCCCAATGATCGGTTGATCGCCAAAAATCGTGGTCCGGTCTGAGGAACCGTTAAGTAGGTCGAGCCGATGTTGGGGGCACATGTTGGTGCTTAGGTGGTAGATTAAGGTGTCTTCAGAACAAACCTGGCTAAGTTCTTGATAAACCTCGCGGACAATTTTTTTCGTATTTAGGACAATCAATAAATTATGATGGTGCTCTAGGGTTTTCTGACTGAAGTCAACAATGTCTTGGACGGAATAACTGCTTGATTTGCATTCGTTCATTACTTGGACACGTTGAAACTTTGGTTCCACCGCATCATAGTTAGTAATAAGATCTTTGTCAGCCGAAAAAGTCAGCGCGTTGGGAAGTGCGTCCAATGCTGGCTGTGTGGCTGTACATAAAACTGCTGTGGTATTAGCCAAGCGACTTAGATAATTCAAGGCAGCGTTGAACATCTGTAATGTTTTTGGTGGAAGGGCCTGAACCTCATCGAAAATAATGACGGCATCCGCAAGATTATGAAAACGACGAATATTCCGCGTTCCTGAACCGAAAATCGTGTTTAGAAAGGCAACTGTGGTGGTGAATAGGACGGGACCATCCCAAGTATCGTGGATCAGATCCACTCTTTCGCGTCTTTTTAACTCAGCGTAAGTAGGATTCGTCTCTGCAGCGGGATCGTCGAGAACGTTTGAATGGTGTTCCACCACGTAATCGGCCAGTTCTGGGCAAACCGCACCAAACATCTTCCGAAATACTTGCGCATTTTGTTCGATGATCGTTGTAAAAGGTTCAATAAAAATAATCCGTTTTTTCCCAGTTCTGAGAGCATGTTTTAGGGCAAATCGCATTCCAGTGAGTGTCTTGCCGCCGCCAGTGGGAATCATCAAGCGATAAATACCAGTTGGCCGTTCAGCTGCTTCAAAGGCTTCATCGGAAAGCTGAGCGCGTAGCTGATTGATCTTTGTTTGCGCGCTTGGTCCTTGTCGCATTGCTTGATTGTTTTGATCAAGGATTTCTTGATACCTTTTTAGAATATTAATATTGTCTTGTTGATACGCATTCCGGTTCATTTCAAATAACATTGTATTGGTGCGATCTGCATCAATCAACGCGCTGTAAATATTTTGATTCATGAAATATAGGTCGTCCAGATCAGCATTAGGATCAGTTGGCCGCAGTAATCTGAACTCAGCGGTCGCTTGGGTTAGCAATTCTTTGATTTCTGTTTCGGACTTGATTAGCTTAAAGAAACGTTCTTTGGTCGGCTCAAACTCGGTAAAACGAGCTTTTTGTGCGGCTAGGTCATTAAGCTCCAGACGCGTAATGAAAGAAGGTAATTCAGCTGTGACCCCGGGAGTCAAGAAGTCTCGAATAGAACGAGAATGATGTGAAACAATGGCATTGGCAATCATTTCTGCAATTTGTTGAGTTTGAGGGGGCATCGATTGGGCGATTTCTAGTAGTAACAAACCTCCAGCATAACTATGGTCGATTTCACCTCGCCGAACATGCTGCGGATCGGCTACAGCCTTGCGTAGATAATTTTGGAATCCGTCGGAGAACTTACCACAGTCATGAAGTAGTCCGGCCAAATAGCAAGCAGTGGACAACCCAAATGATTGACCGTACCCGGTGGCAAGCTCGGCCGCCTGGTTGAGATGGTCGCTCAGTAGCTGGTCTTGGGCGTCAATGATTGAACCGTCAGAACTTTTTGTTAGCCGGGTATGGGCGATGAAGGTTGAAATTGAATCCATAAAGATCACTCACTTTCAGAGGTTGAATTAGTTAAGGCTAGTTTACTACAGGCAAATTTGTTTTACAATATATATACTTCATATTATTTGAAAAATTAGATTAGTGTTGACAGCGGGATAATTGTAGCTTACAATGTGATCATCAAAGAAAATAAGAGGTGGTTGATACGAATCAAGGTAAAAAATCCGGAAAGCCCTTTCATTGATGACAATTTAATTATATCATTAGATTGTCAAATCTATTATTTTTTAGATAGGAGGTTGCTATATTGCGGAATCAGATAGTATTTCTTGTTCATGGAAAATACGCGTTGTTTACTGATCCTTTGACGCGAATGGGTGGTGAAAAGGAATCATATCAAATTCCTACCTATGAGTCACTCGTGGGCGTTACTTCGAGTATTTACTGGAAGCCAACTCTAATTTGGGTCATTGATCAAGCTCGTGTGATTAAACCAATTCAGATGGAGTCCAAAGGAACACGCCCAATGGATTATAACAATAGTTTTAAATCAAATCTGAGCTACGTTAGCTATTTGCGCGACGTTTCTTATGAGGTCAAAGCACATTTTGAGTTCAATAAATTCAGGCCAGATTTATCCGCTGACTGGAATGAAAATAAGCATTACGAGTTAATGAAACGAAGCATTAGAGCTGGCGGCCGACGAGATATTTTCTTGGGAACAAGAGAATGTCAAGCATATGTTGAGCCATTGACTGGTTTTGGTGAAAATCCCAGTGCTTATGACGATATTCCAGAAATGAATTTCGGCTTGATGTTTCACGGGTTTAATTATCCGGATCAGACTGGAAATGATCAACTGGATGCCCGTTTTTGGAAGGCATCAATGAAACATGGTGTTATTGATTACCCTCGTCCGGATGCGTGTGAGTTTGTTCGCTCAAATGTCCGAAAGATGTCAGCAAAGGATTTCAATGATCATAACTTTACTTATGTTGATCGCGAAATGGGGGATGAGTCATGACATTGTTTGGCGATTTACTACAAGTTTATGATTCTAACGAGGAACAGGTTGGACAAACGGTCGTGCTTGGTAACAGAAGGGCGAAATTATTTCCGCTGGGAACTGGAACACAGCAGGCTCAGATACAAGTAGTCATTGATCAAGAGGGCGGATTTAAACGTGCGGAGGTTATTCCTAAGGAAGATGCTCCAACCATTGTTCCAATGACGATTGAGTCCGCCAATAGAACTTCAACACAAAGCGCCCCACATCCGATTCATGACAAACTGAAATATGTTGCTGGTGACTATTTAGAGTATGGTGGTAAGAAATCCAAAATAGATTACCACCAAGACTATATGAATGCGCTGGAAGCCTGGGTGAGTTCGGAATATGCTCATCCTAGGGTTGCAATGGTTTACGAATACTTGAAAAAGGGCACGTTAATTCATGACCTGGTTCGTTCAGGCGTTCTTGTTGTTAACGATCAGATGCAGATGGTGAAGACCTGGCCAAAGGAGGATAAGGAAAATAAGCCCGCAATTCTTTCGGTAGTGACTGGCAATGATCAACTTAGTAGCTTTGTTCGCTTTGATACCATTGCTTTAACACCTCTGTGGGAAGATGAAACTGTGTTTGAGTCCTTTTTCAAGTTCTTTATGGCGACCTTTAGCAATGCCTCTGGGCTAGATTATGTTACTGGTGAGAATACCATTTTGACCGAGAAAAACCCAAGATTTATTCGCTATTCAAGTGATGGTGCGAAATTAATCTCTGGAAATGACTCTTCTGGTTTTACTTTCCGTGGTCGTTTCTCTGATAAGAAAGAGGTTGCTCAGATCGGCTATGTTACCTCACAAAAGGCTCATAATGCATTGACTTGGTTGATCACATTGCAAGGTTCTCAAATTGATGGTCGAGTTTACTTGACGTGGCTAGATCGCAAACTCAGTCCGACACTTGACATCACAGGCGGTTCTTCGAACTTCTTGGCTATCAATGAGGGAAGCGACGAGCTACCCTTGGAATCGAATGTTATGTTTGGTCAAGAATTGGGTAAGGCTATCCATGGTTATAAAACAAAATTAAGCCGTAGTAACCAGATAAAGCAGGCTCATGTATTACAATTAGACGCTGCTGTACCTGGTCGTTTAGCGGTCCTTGACTATCAAACAATCGATTTGGAGAGGTTCTTTGGCAATCTGGAATATTGGTATCAGTCAGCCAGTTGGCATGCTTTCGCCAAAATTAATAATAAAACGAAGTTAAGTTTTGGCGCACCATCCCTGAAAAGAATCGCGCGGGCAGCCCTAGGGGAGAATGCTTCTGATGCCTTGATCAAGAATATTGTTTCGACCCTAGTGCCATGTGTTGTGAACCAACGTCCGATTCCTTATTCGGTCGTTCAAAGCATCAATAATCGGGTTTGCCGTCTCAATTCTTTTGATTCAATGTTTATGTGGCAAGACACATTAAACGTTGCCTGTGCGGTTAACCGTAAGTTCTATGAAAAGGAGGAATATACAGTGAGTTTAGACAAGAATTCAGATAATCGTAGTTATCTATTTGGCCGATTGCTTGGAGTGATGGACGTGGTTGAATCGCGTGCGCTCTGGGCAAAGTCGAATAATCAAGGTGGGGGCTCTAGCACTCGTGCGACCAATGCGCTTCGGTACATGCAGACTTTCAGTGTACGCCCCGAAAGTACGATGAAAACGATTCATGAAGCGCTGGTTCCGTATTTGGAAACCCTAAATAATCGTGGATTTTACCAAAAGGAGATTGGCCAAATCATGGACCAATTCAAGGGCGATGACTATAATGATCGTCCACTCAACGGCACATATTTACTCGGCTTTTATTCACAGCGGCAAGAATTAAATCAGAAAAAACAACAAGATGCGGAGGTAGCTAAGAATGACTGAATTCCAACATAAAATTGACTTTAAACTGGTCTTTGCGGCACACAATGCCAACCCCAATGGTGATCCACTTAATGGAAATCGCCCACGTCAAAATTTCGCTGGCTATGGTGAAGTATCCGATGTGGCAATCAAGCGTAAAATCCGAAATCGTTTGCAGGATTTAGGCAATCCAATTTTTGTCCAGTCTAATGATCGCAATGACGATGGACTGGATAGTTTACGCGCTCGAGTAGAATCAATTCCTGAACTTAAGAAGAATAAGGATGCGGATGACTATGCTCGGATTGCTTGCGCGACCTGGTTAGATGTTCGGGCGTTTGGTCAAGTCTTTGCTTTTAAGGGCGATGCTAGCAAAGGCGTTTCTGTACCGGTCCGAGGCCCGGTTTCAATCCAAATTGCTGAGTCTGTCAATCCAATTACCATCAATGATATGCAAATTACTAAGAGCGTCAATTCTGAGCCAGGTGGTGGCCGTGGATCTGATACTATGGGAACCAAGCACTTTGTCGATTTTGGTTATTATGTAGTCAATGGCAGCATCAATACGCAGTTGGCTGAAAAGACGGGGTTCAGCGAAGAGGACGCCGAGCAAATCAAACAAGCTTTACTGACATTATTTGAAAATGATGCCTCATCAGCTCGGCCAGAAGGCAGTATGGAAGTTGTTAAATTATTCTGGTGGACGCACCCCTCTAAATTAGGTAAGTACCCCGCAGCACGGGTTCATCGTTCGGTACAGGTTGTGCCAGTTGACAGTGACATCGTGCCAACCAAGGCTGATGATTATCGACTAGAAGTGGTTGATGAATTGCCAGGTGTGACTAGGAATGTTTATCCAGAAGATTAGTGGGAAGTTTTGATGGAATATGATGAGCAGGATTTTTTAATGATTTCTGGGATCCAGCATTATCAGTTCTGCCCGCGTCAATGGGCACTGGATCATATTGAACACCAGTGGCGTGAGAATTACTTGACCACTGAAGGACATGCGATCCATGAACATGTTCATGATGCTGCCGTGAAAGAGAAACGTGGAAATTTGCTGATCACCCGAGGTATGCCGGTCCAATCGCGTCAATTTGGTATTTATGGTGTTTGTGATGCGGTTGAGTTCCATCGCGATAAAGAAGCCGGAGTAGCCATTTTTGGTTACTCCGGTTCTTGGTTACCTTGTCCAGTTGAGTATAAGCACGGTCATCTTAAAACAGATCAGAGTGATCAAATGCAGTTATTGGCAGAGGCAGTTTGTTTGGAAGAAATGCTAGTATGCCAGATCGATTATGGCTATCTTTATTTCAACGAGACTCATGCTCGGGTGAAAGTTGAGTTTGATCCGGCATTGCGCCAACAGTTTAGTGAGATTTGTACGGCGATGCATCAGTTGTGGCAACGGCAGTACACACCGAAAGTTCGACCATCCAAGAAATGTCAACGTTGCTCTTTACAAGAGTTGTGTTTACCGCAATTAACCGAAAAAGAGACCGTTAGTACTTACCTAAAGCGGAGGCTGTCCTCATGAGGAAATTGCTAAATACGATTTACGTTAGTTCCCCAGAAGCTTATTTAGCTTTAGACGGAGGAAACCTAGTCGTCCTTATTGGTGAACAAAAAAGTCGCGTACCACTGATCAACATTGAATCGATTGTTTCCGTGGGCTATCGAGGTGTTAGCCCGGGATTAATGCGCTTCTGTGTTGAACATCGTATCAGCTTGGTCTTTGTTTCACCAACGGGTCGGGAGACCTGTCATTTAGTTGGAGAGAATAATGGCAATGTTCTGCTACGAAAAAAACAGTATGCGCTTTCTGAATCAGCAGATGATTGCTTAGAAATCGCTAGGAATTTCATTATCGGTAAGATTTATAACCAACGCTGGGTAATTGAACGGGTGACGCGTGATCATGCTGAACGAATCGATCAAGCGACTTTTAAACAAATTTCTAGTGAGTTACAGCTTGCTATTGACAAATGTCTTGCCGCAACCGATATCGATTCTCTTCGGGGAATCGAGGGACAAACAGCTAATCGTTATGATCTGTTGTTTGATCAATTCATCTTGCAGCAAAAAAGTGATTTCCGTTTTTATGGTCGTAGCAAGAGGCCGCCTTTGGATCGGGTCAATGCTTTATTGTCGCTGACATATACGATGTTGGCTCATGAGTGTACAGCAGCGTTGGAAAGTGTTGGGTTAGATGCTTATGTTGGGTTCATGCACACAGACCGCCCTGGCCGAGCATCATTAGCACTGGATCTCATGGAAGAGTTACGGGCGCCGCTGGCTGACCGTTTTGTGCTTCGCCTGATCAATCAGAAAATGATGCGACCAAATGATTTCATGGTCAAGCAGGATGGAGCGGTTTTGCTAACAGATGACGCGCGCCGACAATTTTTCACTTTTTGGCAGAATCGTAAGAATGAAACCATCACACATCCGTATTTGGGTGAAAAAATTGAATGGGGCTTGATTCCATACACGCAGGCTTTGTTATTAAGTCGATATTTACGTGGCGATTTGGATCAATATCCACCATTCCTGTGGAAGTGAATAGATGTTAGTTGTTGTTGCTTATGATGTATCATTGGCCGATAAGAATGGTGTGCGCCGGTTAAGACGGGTCGCCAAGAAGTGTGAGGCTTACGGTCAACGGGTGCAGAATTCAGTCTTTGAATGTTACTTGGATTATGACAATTATGTTAAACTAAAGGTGGAATTATTAGCGTTGATTGATCAGAAAGTTGATAGCCTGAAGTTTTATCAACTGGGTAAGAATTATGCGAATAAAATTGAGACCTTTGGGGCTAAGCAAGTATTTGATCTGCATAAAGATACACTGATCTTTTAAGTTGCGGGTGCGAGCTAGAGGCAAACATAATCGGCCTAGTGGGTTCGCACAACAAATAATGATAAATGTGCCTAATAATTAGAATTTCATCTCATCGTTTATCGTTGAGTATCGTCAAATTACCTGTTTTTTATTATTATCAGAATTTTTCGGCGATTTTTGTATAAAATCGCGGTCGCACCTCGTTTGAGGTGCGTGGATTGAAATTAAACACCGTACAATCGTTGGCAGATAAGGCAACCGTCGCACCTCGTTTGAGGTGCGTGGATTGAAATAGGTTAGAAACGTTAAAAGCCCTGATGGCAGGTGTCGCACCTCGTTTGAGGTGCGTGGATTGAAATGCGCGTAAGTTGACGCCCGTCCCACCAAAAACGGTCGCACCTCGTTTGAGGTGCGTGGATTGAAATACAGATGTTGAGAATAATGAATATCAAGCCCAGGTCGCACCTCGTTTGAGGTGCGTGGATTGAAATTTTTGCGGCTCACGTATTGAATGGCTGAACGAGTCGCACCTCGTTTGAGGTGCGTGGATTGAAATTCAATGAAGCCAAGTATATCAAAAAGTTAGAAGGTCGCACCTCGTTTGAGGTGCGTGGATTGAAATAGCAACAAAAACGCGGTAGCCTTAAATAACGACGTCGCACCTCGTTTGAGGTGCGTGGATTGAAATATAGATGGCCGCGGTTTCTTGGCTGGTAAAGTGTCGCACCTCGTTTGAGGTGCGTGGATTGAAATTTTTTTGACGGCGTTGACTCAAGAAAATATGGAATGTCGCACCTCGTTTGAGGTGCGTGGATTGAAATTGACGTCATGAAGGTTTCCTTGTCAGCAGTCGCGTCGCACCTCGTTTGAGGTGCGTGGATTGAAATCGCAGAATAATTTACAATTAGCCGTTACTCGTGTCGCACCTCGTTTGAGGTGCGTGGATTGAAATCTTCGCTACGGTATCAACAATGTGATTATTAAGTCGCACCTCGTTTGAGGTGCGTGGATTGAAATTGATTGTTCCAAACTAGCACCTAAGATTTCTTTGTCGCACCTCGTTTGAGGTGCGTGGATTGAAATGCAACAAGATTTACACGCTTTTTAAAAATGAAGTCGCACCTCGTTTGAGGTGCGTGGATTGAAATACGAACTGAATGGCTTGTATCTCTCGTTGGTCCGTCGCACCTCGTTTGAGGTGCGTGGATTGAAATCATACCAATGAACGCTCTGTTTAGATTGACAGCGTCGCACCTCGTTTGAGGTGCGTGGATTGAAATGGCTAAAGCATCGTATTGCCAGGTTACTACTTTGTCGCACCTCGTTTGAGGTGCGTGGATTGAAATTACCAGTGATTGAGCGTTATGAGGTGAAAAATGAGTCGCACCTCGTTTGAGGTGCGTGGATTGAAATTTGGTTCGTGAGTATCTATTACTATCTTTTGAAAGTCGCACCTCGTTTGAGGTGCGTGGATTGAAATTTTTTCGGCGCTGTCACTTGCCAGCTGACCGATGTCGCACCTCGTTTGAGGTGCGTGGATTGAAATGATCATGTCTTGGTTATATTTTACGTTGACCACAGTCGCACCTCGTTTGAGGTGCGTGGATTGAAATGAAGCTACTATTGTGAGTTGCCGTCATTTCGTCGTCGCACCTCGTTTGAGGTGCGTGGATTGAAATATAATCGCCTGAATACACATTGCCCTGACTATGTCGCACCTCGTTTGAGGTGCGTGGATTGAAATAAGGTGACACGAGTTCCCGATACGAAGCAAATTGTCGCACCTCGTTTGAGGTGCGTGGATTGAAATCTCTCTTCGTGTTGATTGTTGACCACGGTCTCAAGGTCGCACCTCGTTTGAGGTGCGTGGATTGAAATACAAATTATCATCGAAGATGGAAATAGTTATATGTCGCACCTCGTTTGAGGTGCGTGGATTGAAATCAGTTGATTTGTTTAGTTTAATTATCGGCATGGTCGCACCTCGTTTGAGGTGCGTGGATTGAAATATTATTTTAGCCCTCCACAATCTCGGCTTGATCGTCGCACCTCGTTTGAGGTGCGTGGATTGAAATTTGTTGACGAGTTAGGCCAAATCTGAAACCATCGTCGCACCTCGTTTGAGGTGCGTGGATTGAAATATTGTTACTGTTGGCAAATTTAGTCAATTCAATCGTCGCACCTCGTTTGAGGTGCGTGGATTGAAATGAAGCTACTATTGTGAGTTGCCGTCATTTCGTGTCGCACCTCGTTTGAGGTGCGTGGATTGAAATGAAGCTACTATTGTGAGTTGCCGTCATTTCGTCGTCGCACCTCGTTTGAGGTGCGTGGATTGAAATATATATATCTTTTATATAAAGCACCTTAGTAGGTCGCACCTCGTTTGAGGTGCGTGGATTGAAATGCACACGGAACTGCAAATCGCGTTGTTGAAACGTCGCACCTCGTTTGAGGTGCGTGGATTGAAATGCTGACCGCCTGAAAAAGTGGCTTGACGCCGTGTCGCACCTCGTTTGAGGTGCGTGGATTGAAATTTTCTATATCTGTAAATGCTCGATACGCTAGTATGTCGCACCTCGTTTGAGGTGCGTGGATTGAAATACTCCTTTTTACTTCAGGTTCACGCCAATCTCCGGTCGCACCTCGTTTGAGGTGCGTGGATTGAAATCAGAACACGAAGTAAAAAGCGTTGTAGATTTAGTCGCACCTCGTTTGAGGTGCGTGGATTGAAATTAATACAACGTGATACTCACCTGTTGGTAATCGTCGCACCTCGTTTGAGGTGCGTGGATTGAAATCAGTCTGCCGGCTGGGAGACGACGCCGATGACGTCGCACCTCGTTTGAGGTGCGTGGATTGAAATTTGTACTGTTTCGGTAATCATCGCAGACGTTGGTCGCACCTCGTTTGAGGTGCGTGGATTGAAATCAATCACACAGCGAATTGGTTGGTTACCAGGTGTCGCACCTCGTTTGAGGTGCGTGGATTGAAATCACAGCTTGCTCTGGTGACCTTGCGATGCCGTGTCGCACCTCGTTTGAGGTGCGTGGATTGAAATATAGGTATGTTTATCATTTTGTAAAGCAGTAACAGTCGCACCTCGTTTGAGGTGCGTGGATTGAAATAGAAATGTTGATGTTGATTGTGCTTATCAACGTCGCACCTCGTTTGAGGTGCGTGGATTGAAATTCAGTACGAAGCAGACTTATATTGTGGGCGCCTTGTCGCACCTCGTTTGAGGTGCGTGGATTGAAATCCTCAATATCGCTGTCTAGGTCAAACCATTGCGGTCGCACCTCGTTTGAGGTGCGTGGATTGAAATCAGAACATGAAGTATACCTGTATTCATACACCGGTCGCACCTCGTTTGAGGTGCGTGGATTGAAATTTGGATAATGATCGGTATATTGTCGAACAGTTTGTCGCACCTCGTTTGAGGTGCGTGGATTGAAATAAAGCTGCTATTGTGAGTTGCAGTCATTTCGTCGTCGCACCTCGTTTGAGGTGCGTGGATTGAAATACTGCATACAATAATGGCCACTTAGATCCACAAGTCGCACCTCGTTTGAGGTGCGTGGATTGAAATATTGAAGCTTAATTTTACAACCCTACTATTGTCGTCGCACCTCGTTTGAGGTGCGTGGATTGAAATAGTAAATAGTTCGGCATTGGTAATAACTTGAAGTCGCACCTCGTTTGAGGTGCGTGGATTGAAATATATAAAGGCGGCCTGCAAGATCCGCGCCACCAGTCGCACCTCGTTTGAGGTGCGTGGATTGAAATCGGCTGACAAGTTATGGGAACAATATAATCGTAGTCGCACCTCGTTTGAGGTGCGTGGATTGAAATCAATCAGCCGACAGCCTAGGCACCGGGTACCCGGTCGCACCTCGTTTGAGGTGCGTGGATTGAAATTCACGTTACTTATTGGTGCCCTAATCCAACAGAGTCGCACCTCGTTTGAGGTGCGTGGATTGAAATAACCGGCGCTGCTGGTGCATGCGCTGGCGCTTGTCGCACCTCGTTTGAGGTGCGTGGATTGAAATCCACAATGGGGCAAACGGGATAATCGTGTCCCAGTCGCACCTCGTTTGAGGTGCGTGGATTGAAATAGTCATTAATGGTTATAAAGGCTCACAAACGGAGTCGCACCTCGTTTGAGGTGCGTGGATTGAAATACCGCCGCCAACAAATGGAAAATAGCTGATTCGGTCGCACCTCGTTTGAGGTGCGTGGATTGAAATTCCAGATAAAGCGTCACGACCGACTTGGTCAGGGTCGCACCTCGTTTGAGGTGCGTGGATTGAAATAATGCCAATGGGTTAGGCTACTACTCAAATAAGTCGCACCTCGTTTGAGGTGCGTGGATTGAAATTATCATTGTCCTTGTGGTTTACTTCTGGTAGGCGTCGCACCTCGTTTGAGGTGCGTGGATTGAAATAATCGTGGTACAATCCCCACCCTAGGACAGGAAAGTCGCACCTCGTTTGAGGTGCGTGGATTGAAATCCCGAACATACTGGAAATATTTAAATTGGTCTGTCGCACCTCGTTTGAGGTGCGTGGATTGAAATAGCTCAGATGGTACTCAAATTTGGCAAAAGACGCGTCGCACCTCGTTTGAGGTGCGTGGATTGAAATTGGAACAGGGGAATCGGTGCGGTTAGATAAATGTCGCACCTCGTTTGAGGTGCGTGGATTGAAATTTGTACTGTTTCGGTAATCATCGCAGACGTTGTGTCGCACCTCGTTTGAGGTGCGTGGATTGAAATAGGCGATAATGCAAACTACCTGACAAAATTCAGCTCGTCGCACCTCGTTTGAGGTGCGTGGATTGAAATAGAGAAAGCAAGCGTAAAACACGACACGATGAAGTCGCACCTCGTTTGAGGTGCGTGGATTGAAATGTCGATAGTCCTGATATCCGGTTTAGTAACGAAGTCGCACCTCGTTTGAGGTGCGTGGATTGAAATAAGTTGGCCGGATGGTTGAGGCTTAGCGGATGGTCGCACCTCGTTTGAGGTGCGTGGATTGAAATCAGTCGGCCGGGATGGAAACACTGACAGACTTGTCGCACCTCGTTTGAGGTGCGTGGATTGAAATAGGCGTGGATAATGGCTACAAAATCGTCCACGGGTCGCACCTCGTTTGAGGTGCGTGGATTGAAATGCCAGGGTCGCCTTTTTTACCTGTGTCACCGGGTCGCACCTCGTTTGAGGTGCGTGGATTGAAATCCAGCGGATGCATCTGAGTGGGATCAGACGCGGTCGCACCTCGTTTGAGGTGCGTGGATTGAAATTTGATTAATGCTTGGACTGTCGTTAAAGACAAGGTCGCACCTCGTTTGAGGTGCGTGGATTGAAATTTGAGCTCCACCACTTCTTTTTTGCGCTCCTCGTCGCACCTCGTTTGAGGTGCGTGGATTGAAATTCCTTTAATTGTAAAAATTTAGTTAGGTAGTTTGTCGCACCTCGTTTGAGGTGCGTGGATTGAAATATCGTCTTAAAGCTGAATTTGGTAGCGTAGCCGTCGCACCTCGTTTGAGGTGCGTGGATTGAAATTAAACACCGTACAATCGTTGGCAGATAAGGCAACCGTCGCACCTCGTTTGAGGTGCGTGGATTGAAATAAGGATTAAGCCAATGTTCTTAATGCTGTTTGGTCGCACCTCGTTTGAGGTGCGTGGATTGAAATCCACAATAATGAGAGGTAGCAAATAACAAAACAGTCGCACCTCGTTTGAGGTGCGTGGATTGAAATCTGGCGGCTATCAAGTCTTTGAGATTTATGACTGTCGCACCTCGTTTGAGGTGCGTGGATTGAAATGAGTATCGATAACTGAATCAGGAATTGGTTTAGTCGCACCTCGTTTGAGGTGCGTGGATTGAAATAGCGATTTAAGCTTGGACTCGTCAACATCAAGAGTCGCACCTCGTTTGAGGTGCGTGGATTGAAATGGCTTTTTGCTCTTAGGGATAGCTTTGATTGCTGTCGCACCTCGTTTGAGGTGCGTGGATTGAAATTATTCGTGGCGAGTTTACCAAGCCAAGAATCAAGTCGCACCTCGTTTGAGGTGCGTGGATTGAAATGATTCCCGGAATCACAACGCGGTATCGCAAACTGTCGCACCTCGTTTGAGGTGCGTGGATTGAAATGTATCCGTACTGAGGCAGCGTCAATAGACGAAGGTCGCACCTCGTTTGAGGTGCGTGGATTGAAATGGTCAGTGGAAAATCCTGGATCTAGAGTCTAAGTCGCACCTCGTTTGAGGTGCGTGGATTGAAATCGAAAAGGATCAATAGGATTGCCAGAGGTTATGTCGCACCTCGTTTGAGGTGCGTGGATTGAAATGAAACTACCGGCTGGAGGTGTGCACTATGAGCGTCGCACCTCGTTTGAGGTGCGTGGATTGAAATATACAATCCCCATCACTTCCAAACCATGAAAATTGTCGCACCTCGTTTGAGGTGCGTGGATTGAAATTTTCTTTCGCTCCTCGTAAAGCTCGTGGAGCTCGTCGCACCTCGTTTGAGGTGCGTGGATTGAAATAACGATCGTAACTGTTTCCATTCTCGCGAGTGGTCGCACCTCGTTTGAGGTGCGTGGATTGAAATGTTCTATCACAGTCCTTGTGATTGACCATTGGCAGTCGCACCTCGTTTGAGGTGCGTGGATTGAAATCGGCAAAATCCTATAAGGAAATGGCCCACCAAGTCGCACCTCGTTTGAGGTGCGTGGATTGAAATAACTAATTGGGCAGTCCTACACACCGCAAGATCGTCGCACCTCGTTTGAGGTGCGTGGATTGAAATTATCTCCGGGCCAAGGGACACTCGATGGAGCCCGTCGCACCTCGTTTGAGGTGCGTGGATTGAAATAAGAATGGAAGGACGTGACAATCGCCGACAACGTCGCACCTCGTTTGAGGTGCGTGGATTGAAATATAGTTTGAGATAATGTAGTACACGGTCAGCGGGTCGCACCTCGTTTGAGGTGCGTGGATTGAAATGACTTGTACCGGACTAGACGCATTGGCAACACTGTCGCACCTCGTTTGAGGTGCGTGGATTGAAATATTTATTGCGGACAGCGTACCCCAATTACAGGCGTCGCACCTCGTTTGAGGTGCGTGGATTGAAATAGATGACGACTCAGACTCAGGACAGCCGGGGGAGTCGCACCTCGTTTGAGGTGCGTGGATTGAAATGATTTGTACCGGACTAGACGCATTGGCAACACTGTCGCACCTCGTTTGAGGTGCGTGGATTGAAATACCTATATTGCCGACCTAAGCGGTTCCCAAGGGTCGCACCTCGTTTGAGGTGCGTGGATTGAAATGTCCAAATCATAGGTTGAGACATCTCTTTCGAGTCGCACCTCGTTTGAGGTGCGTGGATTGAAATTTTTTTGCGCTCCTCGTAAAGCTCTTGAAGCTCGTCGCACCTCGTTTGAGGTGCGTGGATTGAAATCATCGGCAGACACAGTAATCTGGTCACCAACTTGTCGCACCTCGTTTGAGGTGCGTGGATTGAAATAAGCGCAAGTGAGGCGTTTCCCTGAAAACCAGTGGTCGCACCTCGTTTGAGGTGCGTGGATTGAAATAAATGTTGTGAATGGCATTCGGAATGGCTTCAGTCGCACCTCGTTTGAGGTGCGTGGATTGAAATGCAAGAAGGCACGCGAGCAAGGATGGCATTTAGTCGCACCTCGTTTGAGGTGCGTGGATTGAAATCGCTTTAGCACTTTTTGCCAAGACGTCCGGCATGTCGCACCTCGTTTGAGGTGCGTGGATTGAAATATCATCTTAAAGCTGAATTTGGTAGCGTAGCTGTCGCACCTCGTTTGAGGTGCGTGGATTGAAATTTATAGCCGGCTTCACGTGCATTCACAACGCTCTGGTCGCACCTCGTTTGAGGTGCGTGGATTGAAATCTGGCGCGACATGAACCACCGTGCCTTCAACATGTCGCACCTCGTTTGAGGTGCGTGGATTGAAATCTTTTGCCATATCACGTAGCACCCCTCCTTTAAGTCGCACCTCGTTTGAGGTGCGTGGATTGAAATTTTTGTAGCGAGAGATAAAGCCTTGTTGCTTGCTGTCGCACCTCGTTTGAGGTGCGTGGATTGAAATATTCAGCAGTTCAGCAACCTAAGTAAACAACTAAGTCGCACCTCGTTTGAGGTGCGTGGATTGAAATCTTCAGGCAAACGGCTTCCCACGGGCTAGAATGGTCGCACCTCGTTTGAGGTGCGTGGATTGAAATCGATGTTTCTATTGCGTTGTAGGCGCTGTACAGTCGCACCTCGTTTGAGGTGCGTGGATTGAAATACTGCTGTCATTTTTCAATCTGCTCCAGTTTAGTCGCACCTCGTTTGAGGTGCGTGGATTGAAATATGGCCCGTTCCCCATCAATCATAATACCCACGTCGCACCTCGTTTGAGGTGCGTGGATTGAAATCCACAATAATGAGAGGTAGCAAATAACAAAACGTCGCACCTCGTTTGAGGTGCGTGGATTGAAATTGCCATAATATTTCCCCATTCTTGCTAATCTTTGTCGCACCTCGTTTGAGGTGCGTGGATTGAAATTGAGAGTCACAGGAGAAGACGGTGAATCATATGGTCGCACCTCGTTTGAGGTGCGTGGATTGAAATCAAAATAAACATTCCCTTGGCTGTCAACCGTCGTCGCACCTCGTTTGAGGTGCGTGGATTGAAATTACAACAAAACACAGACTGATGAAAAAGATGCGTCGCACCTCGTTTGAGGTGCGTGGATTGAAATTGGTAGAATACTCATTTAATAAAACCTCTTTTGTCGCACCTCGTTTGAGGTGCGTGGATTGAAATGGTGAACAACGAATAATATTCGATTACCCTTGGTCGCACCTCGTTTGAGGTGCGTGGATTGAAATACTGGCCGACTCATCAAGACTAACACCATTAAGTCGCACCTCGTTTGAGGTGCGTGGATTGAAATTGCGAACTGATCACCGAAACCACCATTATTTTAGTCGCACCTCGTTTGAGGTGCGTGGATTGAAATGTCAGGAATGACAACGTGAGCTGGGTTCTTTTGGTCGCACCTCGTTTGAGGTGCGTGGATTGAAATAGAAACAATCAATCGTCAGCTCAAGCTGCACGGTCGCACCTCGTTTGAGGTGCGTGGATTGAAATAAACACGCAGCACAACGTTGGCTGAACTTGACCGTCGCACCTCGTTTGAGGTGCGTGGATTGAAATGACTACTGTGGTGACGGTTGACAGTCAAGGGAATGGTCGCACCTCGTTTGAGGTGCGTGGATTGAAATCACCCATGTAGATGCTGGACGAGTTACCGGTACCGTCGCACCTCGTTTGAGGTGCGTGGATTGAAATAAAAAAACTGGTGATCTAGCAATTTGTGGCGAAAGTCGCACCTCGTTTGAGGTGCGTGGATTGAAATAATAACGGAGGCAGTTACGTTCATGACGTCGCCCGTCGCACCTCGTTTGAGGTGCGTGGATTGAAATCGATCGGCGCGGGTGATCATGCGCAGCGCATCGAGTCGCACCTCGTTTGAGGTGCGTGGATTGAAATCAGAATCCAGCCTAGTCTGCATCAAGCGTTTACGTCGCACCTCGTTTGAGGTGCGTGGATTGAAATTCCCTAATGGCTGCATTAATCGGTCGGTGAACAGTCGCACCTCGTTTGAGGTGCGTGGATTGAAATGGCTAAAGCATCGTATTGCCAGGTTACTACTTTGTCGCACCTCGTTTGAGGTGCGTGGATTGAAATTTCCCTTGGCCACCAGTCGCCAGGGACTTGATGTCGCACCTCGTTTGAGGTGCGTGGATTGAAATCTGCCGTTGCCGTCGTTGCCGCCGTGGTAGCCTTGTCGCACCTCGTTTGAGGTGCGTGGATTGAAATTAAAACGGATTAGCTGATGCAATTTTAATCTGTGTCGCACCTCGTTTGAGGTGCGTGGATTGAAATAAAGCACGCAAAGTGATGAACATTGGCAACGTGTCGCACCTCGTTTGAGGTGCGTGGATTGAAATAAATGAGACCAACAACAATGAAATTGGAGGACGTCGCACCTCGTTTGAGGTGCGTGGATTGAAATAGTTGCTCGCCAGTGGCGTGTAACCGTATGAAAGGTCGCACCTCGTTTGAGGTGCGTGGATTGAAATTTAACACGAGTAATGGCGCTAACTAGCGGAGAAGGTCGCACCTCGTTTGAGGTGCGTGGATTGAAATGGGGAAAAAACGTTGACTTTGACGACGAAATGCGTCGCACCTCGTTTGAGGTGCGTGGATTGAAATAACCTGGCAAAAAGTCTCGCAGGTCACTTCCGCAGTCGCACCTCGTTTGAGGTGCGTGGATTGAAATAAAACTATGATGATTAAAGCGATAACGGCTAGTGTCGCACCTCGTTTGAGGTGCGTGGATTGAAATTTGGGTTCTTGTCATATGGTTTAACTTTGTCGAGTCGCACCTCGTTTGAGGTGCGTGGATTGAAATATTCTCCATCCGCGTTTTGCCGGCAAAGGGGTCGTCGCACCTCGTTTGAGGTGCGTGGATTGAAATAGTAAAGGCATTACAGCCAATACAAAAAAATCAGGTCGCACCTCGTTTGAGGTGCGTGGATTGAAATAATCAGAGAATTGGCAATTAAACTTAATATTAGTCGCACCTCGTTTGAGGTGCGTGGATTGAAATTCTAAATATCTTGAAATCCTCGTAAAACTATATGGTCGCACCTCGTTTGAGGTGCGTGGATTGAAATAGGCAGTCAGCGAAAACGGCCAGGCGGTCACCGTCGCACCTCGTTTGAGGTGCGTGGATTGAAATAGACCATACTCTGGCTATCAAGGCTTATCACAGTCGCACCTCGTTTGAGGTGCGTGGATTGAAATGTTGAGCTAGCTGAATATAACCTTTGTAGCCAGTCGCACCTCGTTTGAGGTGCGTGGATTGAAATTTGCTGGTCATTGAATGCATTATTCTTGTATAATGTCGCACCTCGTTTGAGGTGCGTGGATTGAAATCGCCGGTGTGTTAACTAAATTACAAAATCAAAGTCGCACCTCGTTTGAGGTGCGTGGATTGAAATCGCACGACCGTCGGCAGTGATCGGCACCCTGAGTCGCACCTCGTTTGAGGTGCGTGGATTGAAATACCGTTGCGTGCCAGAATCGTCTGCTGCTCGGCAGTCGCACCTCGTTTGAGGTGCGTGGATTGAAATCTACCACCGCTCATCATCCGCCCACTGATTACGTCGCACCTCGTTTGAGGTGCGTGGATTGAAATACTCGAGCCGCACTGTCGTTAGCCGCAAGCGAAGTCGCACCTCGTTTGAGGTGCGTGGATTGAAATCGGATGCACTAAAGGAGCCAATCTCGGCCAGTGGTCGCACCTCCTACAAACCAGGATAGGTTGTAGGCAACCCGATCGTGGTGTATACTAAGGGAAGTCCTTTTCAACTCTTGGACTACCTTACAGCCGACAGAAATGTCGGTTTTTTATTTGCAAATTTATTTTATAAACTCAGTATTCCCCGCGTATGCGGGGGTTGATCCTGAAGCAGCCAAATTTTGCAACGATACGACTTGGTATTACCTGCACCTCGTTTGAGGTGCGTGGATTGAAACGAAATGATACTATTAATAAAGTTACTTGCTACACCTCTCCGTCTCGTCTGCGCTTCGTCTATGCTGAACCCCCTTAGTGTTGGCATGGTGCTAATCGAAATCCGGTCGCGCTTCCTTAGAGCAGTTAGCGTCGAGATTTGTCACGAAGCCCCTGTGCCTGTCGGAGCTAGGGTAGCGCTCTTCAGATTTTGTGACCGAAGTGAGCCGGGTGCATGGACCATAGATTGTAATTCTTTAAAAATTGAGGATTCATGCTCGAGATCCTGATGAATGTCGATTGGAGGGCTCGCTCAACTTCTCAAATGCCATTAAAAAGGAGGTTCACCCATGAAAATCGCCATCTCTAGTGATGAACACTTGGATATCAATCGGCAGGATGTCACGGAGCTGGTTCCGCGGCAGGCCGAGTTTTTGCAGGCGGCGGGGGTCGACTACTATTTGATGACGGGCGATTTGTTTAATGATTTTACTCATAGCTTGGCCTATGTGGAGCGGTTGCAGCGTGAATTGGCGCCACGGACGCAGGTTTATTTTGTGGCGGGGAATCATGATATGCTGGCGGGGGTCACTTATGAGGAGTTGGAGCAGCCGGAATTGATCGGGCCGAATTATTTGCATCGCCGGGTGATCCATTTGCCCGGGACGCGCGTCAGTTTGGTGGGGAATAACGGCTGGTATGACTATTCATTGGCGGATTCGTTGGCCACGGCGCGGACGCCAGCGGAGTTCGCACGTTGGAAGTCGGCTTATTGGATCGATCGCCGGATCAAAATGCCCCTGTCAGATCAGGAGCGCATGGCCACCGTGTTGACGCAGACGCAAGCCGATCTAGCGCGAGCGCGGGTTGGCGGGGATCAGCTGCTTTTTCTGACTCATTTCGTGCCCCGGCGGGATTTTATTTTCGATCAGTTGGACCATCCGCGTTGGCAAAATGTCAATGGGATGTTGGGTAGTCAGAAATTAGGTCAGCTTTTGGCGGATGAACAGGTGGAGCGGGTCGCGTTTGGTCATTTACATACGCGTCATTTACCGGTGACCTTAGCAGGAACGACCTATTATCATGCGCCAGTTGGTTACGGATTGCGCCGCTTGAATGAATGGCGTGAAGCTAACTTTTGGCAAGAATGGTGTCGAGATTTGGCCGTTATAACGTTATGATCGCGGTGAGCTGGTCATCCATCAATCTGCTAACACGGTGTTCTGGGTCCCGTGCTACGGTTGGCTTGGCAGGATTGGTCGTGAGAGCGATCGGCGGCCAGCAGCGAAAAAGGGTCATGCACGGCTAGGCAGTTGCTTCAAAACCAGCCAGTCAACGAGAAAACGCCAACCGGCGCTACACCGTTTTATAACGGTGGGCCGATTGGCGTTTTTCAGCAAATCAAGTGGATTATTTAGCTGTTGGTGCTGGGATCTTTGTAGTTTTCCATGTCAGATTCTTTGATGGTGCTCCGGCCATCAGCGCGGGCGTTAAGGATGGCGTTGGCGATGTCAACGTTGCTCCAGCTGCCGGCATTGACGCCTTGGCTTTCTAATTGCTTCCGGGCAGCGGCGATGTCGGCGCTGGTGACCTTGCCGTCAGCGATGGCTCCTTTGCCGTCGGGTTGGCTGGAGCTACTGGAACTGGATGAGCCGTCGCTGTCTTGATCGTCGTCGCTATCATCGTCGGCGCTGGTCAGGATCGAAACCTTGGATTTCAACAGGCCAATGGTCTCTTGTTCAAAGGGGCTCTGGCTTAGAGCACTTTGACCGAGCAGTTTATCGATCGCGGCCAAAGCCTTGTCGTAATCCTTGTCGTTAATTTCTTTGGCAATCTCGACCTTGGCTTTGTCAAGGTCATTGTAGGTGCTCTTGACGCTCTTCAACTCAGCTTGCAGATCGCTTTTAGCTGTTTTGATCTCGTCCAAGGTTTTCTCAGTCTTGATTTTGTCTAAGGCCGTTTTAGCTGCGGAGAATTTGAAAGCTTTGATCTTGCGGTCGGCCTTGGCCAAATCCTGCGCCTGTTGCTGGTACTTCTGGCTGGTTGCGGTACTTTTGACGGTGGCCGCGGAGTTAAAGTAAGCAACAGCTTGCTCGTATTCCTCATCGCTCAGTGCTTGCTTGCCCTTTTTCGTCAAGCTCTGGGCCTGTTCTTGGTCGCTAACTGCATCTTGTTGCTTGTTGCAGGCCGCCAATGTTAGCAACGCGATCGGTAAGACTAACAGGACCCGCCAATTTCTTTTCTTCATCATAGTACTCCCTCCACCACGATTATTTTATACTTTGATTAGCTTGATTATACCATGCTTTCGGACCGGGCAACAATTGCAGAAGTGATCCATTAAGCAAAAATTAAGCGTTACCAGCAAATCGCCTGGGTGACTGGTCATGATATCGGTGCTTATTGCCGAAGCCCCCTGGTCCGACGAAAAATGGCGCGAATTTCAAGGATGAGCAAAAACGCGTTAGCAAGCGAGGTGCTGCGGCCAAATTGTGTTCGAGTCGCGGTTATTCGGGCCTTGTCGTTTAAAAAATCGACTTGGAGGCTCGATTTGAAGGGTCGGTTTGACGGATCGACTTGGAGTCTCACCTTGAAGAATCGGTTTGAAGAATCATTTTGGAGGCTCACTTTGAAGAATCATTTTGAAGAATCATTTTGAAGAATCATCTTAAAGGATCATCTTGAAGAATCATTTTGAGAAATCATCCTAAAGAATCATCTCAAAGAATCATCGCAAAGTCTCTTTATGAGAAATCAGCCGGAAGAACCAGCGAAGCAACCGCTGGAGGGGCCGGAAATGGCGGGTATCAAACTTGTGCGATGGCAATGACGCCGGCTTGTCCCAGCGATCCGGAAAGTCCTGAAAAAAAGATATGGCGAAAGTCTTGAAAAATGATTGGTTTTTAGGTAAGATATTAAAGTTGGCTGTTGAACGATAGTCACGATGGAGGAGTAGCGAAGTGGCTAAACGCGGCGGACTGTAAATCCGCTCCTTCGGGTTCGGTGGTTCGAATCCACTCTCCTCCATATTTTTATTGGGTTATAGCCAAGCGGTAAGGCAACGGACTTTGACTCCGTTATGCGCTGGTTCGAATCCAGCTAACCCAATCTATCATGATTTGATCAAGGCGATTCCTCTGGGGAATCGCTTTTTTGATTTCTCTTGGTCAAATGGGGTGGGGGATTTTCGGGTTATGCTTCGGGCTATGCTTCAGGCGGTGCTTCGGGTTATGCTTTGGGCTACGCTTCGGGCGGTGCTTTAGGCGGTGCTGTCGGCGCGGGGGCTGAGTGGTGGTCAGGGTAAATTCGGTTTGATTTTGCGGCGGTTCATGGGATAATGGGAGCAGTGAACTTAGTAAAATAATCTGAATAACTTAAGGATGTGAAGCGCGGAGGCTCCCAGGGAGTTTTCGTCAGAGATGAAATTATCGATCATTGTGCCTTGTTATAATGAGGAAGAGGCCTTGCCTTATTACTTCGCGGCAATGGAAAAGTTGCGGCCCCAATTGCCCTTGAGTTTCGAATATATTTTCGTCAATGATGGTTCGCGTGACGGCACCTTGCTGTATTTGCGCCAGTTGGCGGTCCAAAATCCGGAAACGGTCCATTACGTGTCTTTCTCGCGTAATTTCGGGAAAGAGGCGGGCTTGTACGCGGGGTTACAGCGCGCCACAGGGGATTATGTGACGATCATGGATGCGGATCTGCAGGATCCACCGGAATTATTACTGGAAATGTACCGCAAAATTCAGGATCCGGAGATCGACTGTGTGGGAACGCGTCGGGTGACGCGGGCAGGTGAGCCGCCGATCCGTAGTTTCTTTGCCCGGGCGTTCTATCGGTTAATGAATCGGATCGGGCAAACGCCGATCGTTGATGGTGCGCGGGATTATCGCTTGATGACCCGGCAAATGGTTGACGCGATCTTGGAGTTGACCGAGTATAATCGCTTCTCTAAAGGGTTGTTCTCTTGGGTCGGCTTTCGCACGGAATATTTGGAGTATGAGAATGTGCAACGCGTCGCTGGGCAAACGAGCTGGAACTTTTGGAAGTTGTTTTCCTATTCGATCGATGGCATCGTGAATTTCTCCGATGCGCCGCTGAATATTGCTTCGTTTGTTGGCGCTGCTAGTTGTTTGGGGGCGTTGATCGCCTTGATCGTGATCGTGATCCGCACGCTGGCTTACGGCGACCCTACCACTGGTTGGCCGTCAATGGTTTCGATCCTGCTGCTGGTCGGGGGCACGCAACTGCTGTGTCTGGGCATTATTGGCAAGTATATTGGCAAAATTTTCCTCGAAACCAAGAAGCGCCCACAGTATATCGTCCGTGAAGATGAACGTCTTTACGCGCGGCAGCACGCGGCGACCCAAGTCCCACAAGACGAGCCAGCCGCGACTAAAGAAACACCAACCAAGCCCACGCTCGATCAGAAATGAGTGGAAACCCAGAACTAGTCAAAACGCCGACTGCGCAAGTCGGCGTTTTTTTGGTGGCGTTGAGCCGGTGATCTGAATTTCGTTGGTATTTTTCCCTTTTGCCAGTCTCTCAGTAGCAAAAAGCGTTGGTTGTTGGCGGAAGTTGTGCTAATCTTGAGAAAGAAGAGAAGTTGGGAGTAGATCGGATGTTACGAACAAATCAGTTTCAACAACGGCAGTCAGCAGGCGAGCGGCGGCAAACGACTCGGCTGATGTTCGGCGCTTTTGGCTTGACGATGTTGCTTTACTTCATTGCGACGGCACTCAGTGGGCAAAATGCCTTTCTCGGTGGTTCGATTCTATCAAATGATCTGAGTCAGCAATATTTATCGCTGTTTGCCTATTATCGGAAGGTTTGGCAAGGGCAGGCGACGATCGGCTATTCGTTTTCCAGCGGGTTAGGTGGCAGCATGGCCGGCGATTGGGCTTACTATTTGCTGAGTCCCTTTAATTTGATCTTATTGCTGTTCCCCCAGGCGCAGTTGCCCTTGGGGTTATACGTGGTGATCATGCTGAAATTGGGGAGTGCTAGTCTGGCCTTCACTTACATGGCACGGCGTTGTTACCCGCAATTGCAGGCGCTGCAATTGTGGTCCTTAGCGGTGGCATACAGCTTGATGGGCTTTGTGGTGGTCTACTATCTGCATTTGCTCTGGTTGGATGCGTTGATCTGCTTGCCGCTGATCGTTTGGGGGTTGCGGCGGCTGACGTGGGACGGTTCGCCGCTGACTTACCTGTTCTGGCTGGCAGCCGCACTGATCACCAACTATTACATGGGCTTCATGCTGTGTATTTTCTCGGTGTTGATGTTCCTGTATTTCGGCTTGTTGGATTGGGCTAAAATCCAGCGAAAATTGCGGGTGATCGTTAATTTCGTGGGCGCCTCGATCCTAGCTGGCGGATTGGCCGCCTTTGTGCTGATTCCCACGTGGCAGAATTTGACCGGTGGTAAGTTTAAGCTGACCGAGACGCATTTGTCCACGGAGCGATTGGGCTCATGGCAATTCTTCTCGAAGTTTGTGGTGGGAAATAATTCCAATCATTATCCCAACTTATTTATCGGGACTTTTGCGTTGTTGCTGTTTATTCTATTCTTCTTGAATCAGCGGATCGGGTGGCGGGAGAAGCTGATCACCTTGGGGCTGACCTTGCTGCTAGGCAGCGGCTTGATGTTTGAACCGATCTATTTGCTTTGGCATGGGTTCCAACCGCCGATCAGTTTCCCGTATCGGTTTGCTTATCTCTTATCATTTTGGCTCCTTTTCGTCGCGGCTCGGGCTTGGCAGGCGGGTCTAGAGCCACTGACACGCTGGCAAGGATTCACGTTGGTGGGGCTTGGGGTCGTTTACACTGGGTATTTCTTCTGGCGGCGGCACAACTTTAGCGCCATTTCGGCCACACGCTTGGCCTGGGGCTTATGCGTGCTCTTGGCCGGGGTCGCATTGTTGTTCTGGCTCCAAAAACGCCAACCAACTTGGGCCTACGCGGGGATACTGGTGTTGACCTGTCTGGATCTGGGCCTGAATATGGTGCTGATCCAACGGACGGTGCACACGGATAGTGGCACGGTTTATCGCCAGTACGCGACCGAGTTGGGCGATGAGATCGACCAGATCAAGGCCGACGCTGGCAATCAGACCCAGTTTTATCGGATCGACAAGAATTTCATGCGGGCCCACGACCGCGGCGATGCCTATCAACATAGCTATCATGGCGCGTCGTTGTACACCTCGAATATTGCGGCTGTCGTCCCGGAATTTTATCAAAAATTAGGGCTACCTGGCTTCGGCTATACCGTGGCCTACACCAATGGGACCAAGCTGACAGACGCGCTCTTGGGGATCCGTTATTTCATTGACGATCCGCAAACTCAGTCACAGTCAAAAACAGGTGTGGATTATTATGGGGTGCGGACTGATTTGACCAGTGAGCCGATCATCGCCAAGAACGGCACCCGGGTCACTTATCGCAACGACCAGGCCTTGGGCTTAGGCTTTGCGGCGGCGGGCATCGCTGCCTTACCCACAACGACAGCCAGTGCCCCTTTGGCCAATCAGAATCGCTTGTTCCAAGAATTGACGGGGAGTCAGGAGCAGCCTTTAAGTCTGCTCAAGCGTAGTTCGTTGCGGCTGCGGAATCTGACCGCGACCACGGCGTCTGGGGTGACCACCTTGACCAAGGAGCGGGCAGGGGCGGCTGCCAGTTTGACCACCAGTTATCAGGGGCTGCCGGCCGAAACGAGTTATTATTTGTCCGTCGACCAGCATTTCCGACCTAGTGTCAGTGATTTTTACGTTAATGGGAAGAAAATTGATTTCTTCCCGGTGGCGGTGCAGCCACTGGTTTTAGGCGTCAAACCGGTCAACGGGCGGATCACGATCAAAATCAAGTTGAAAACCGATCAGTTGAATTATCGGGCGCTGGACTTGGCGCGCTTTGAAGCGAACGTTTTCGCCCAGGGTTGGCAACGGCTGCAACAACGGCAGTGGCAACTCAGTGAGTTCTCGGATACCAAGGTAGTAGGAACGATCACGACCACGGCGGCCCAGCCGAACTTCTTGACTACGATTCCCACTGTCAAGGGCTGGCAGGCACAGGTGGATGGTCAAACGGTGCCGTTACAAACAGGCTTGGGGACCTTCATCGCCTTGAAGCTCAAGCCCGGCCGACACCGAATCACTTTGACTTATCAGGTGCCAGGATTACGGCGGGGACTTTGGGTATCACTGCTCAGTCTGTTGCTGGTCTTAGCTTGGTGGGGTTGGCGGTACTGGCGTAGTCGTCAAACCGCGCACCGTAATCTGCTAGGCCATTAGTCGCTGCAATTTATCATGAAGAAAATATAGGTAGGGATCACTTTGCAAAGCAAAAAAATTTCACGAGCGATTTGGACCAGCTTGATCTTGGTCGGACTGACGGTGTTTTATTTTATCGGCTTTGGTCCGTCTGGTGTTTATGTTTATCATTTGAATCAAACCACGATAACCTTGGGGTGGTTGGCAGGCACGACCTTGAAATACGCCTTGACGATCGGCTGGATCTGGGCACTGCTGTGGGTCTTGACCACGGGACCGTCACTTTACTTACGGGATAGTCTGCGAGGTTGGTGGCTCCTTTGGGCAGGTGGCCTGCTTCTGCTGTTTGGCGCGGTAGCCAGTCAGGTCAGCTTCACGTGGACCAACTTGTACGACCAGCTATTTCTGATCAGTCGCAACCAATTTCCGTTTATCACGGGGTTGTTGCTGTACAGCCTAGTCCAACCCTATTTTCGAAAAATCGCCGGCTCACTGCAGGTCACTTGGATCCTAGGCGCCGTACTTTGTTTGCCGGTTGTCGCTGGGCGCGATCTTTGGGGGTTCGGCACGATTTTGACGTCGTGGACGGCCATTCTGGTGCTGGGCCTTTTAAGCGAGGTGTTGCGACAACGGCCGCGGCTGTTCACCAAACTATGGTGGTGGCTAGGCGGCGTCGGAGTGGCTTACTTGTTGGTGTTAGTCGCTGCTTGGATCAATCCAACACGGGGCTTTGACCCTAACTTGGTGACCAAACGTTGGCTGGCCCCCTTGTCGCCGCTGACGCTGATCACGGCTTTAGTTCTGGCGCAGGTGCTGCAACAGTGGTTCCGGTTGCGCCCGGCAGTGGCTGCCCAACCAGGCGCGGCCGGGTTCGGGGCACGTCTATGGCACCGCACTGGCAAACTGGCGGTCTTGATCGCCATGTTGGGCCTGGGAAGTTCTGCCTATGCGAAATTTTCCTGGCAGTTATTCACGGGCATGCGGGACTGGCTCAGTCCGTTGTTTCACGCGCTTTGGGTCCCGGTGGCGGCGCTGATCATTACATTGGCCCTCTTGCTGGGTTGTTTCGTGTTGGCTTGGTTACTGCAGCGGCATCAGCTGTGGCAGTGGAGCGAAACGCATGGCTTGGTCGATCTCGCTTCAGGGTTGACTGCGTTGACCCATCATTACCGGCAGTGGTTGCCCCAACTTTGGCACAAACTCCAGCGGCCGGTGTTGGCTGGGGTGATTTTGTACGTGGTCCAAACGGGTTCGACTTTGGCGATGAACCGTTCTTGGCGGACCGTCGAGAACATTGTCCGTCCCAATGACAGTGTCCTAGCCAAAACGTTGATCAGCAATTTCCCCCAAATGGTCATGGGCACGGTTTTGTTGCTGGCGGTTTATTGGGTGCTCTTAAGCCTGACCAACCGTTATTGGTTGTCCCTTTTAACAGTTGCCAGTTGCGACATTTTGTTCACGATCGCCAATGTTCTGAAAATCAAAAGCCGCAATGAACCGATCATTCCGGCGGACCTGGCGGAGTTGAAGTCGTTCTCGTCTTTGATCGAAATGATCGGACAAGGGACATTTATCGCCATTATTTTGGTAATCGTGGGTCTGATCGGGGTGATGATCCTGATCGAACATCGCTCCACTAGCGCCCACCAGAACTGGCGTGTGCGCGTGGTGAAATTGGTGGTGGCCGGCAGCTTCTTGTTCTCGCTGACGCAATTGCATCATCCCAATTCGTTAGGGCTGGCCTTGGTCCAAACCATGGGTGGGGATACGCAGTCGATGAATCTTCTGATGCACGCCCAAAACAATGGCCCCCTTTTGACCTATTTGAATCAAATGGATATCAAGGTGATGACCACGCCGAAAGATTACTCACAGGCGACGATCAAGGCCCTGATCAAGAAGTACCAGCAGCGCGCGGCGGCACTCAATCAGACCCGGACCAACAATGTCAGCGATCAAACCTTCCTCTTCAATCTCTCGGAAAGTTTCTCCGATCCGCGGCGGATCACTGGCCTGAAGTTGAATCGCGACCCGATCCCAACGATTGAGCGCTTGAAGCAGACCGCTACAGGTGGTCAAATGATGAGCTTTGGTTATGGCGGCGGCACGGCTGATATGGAGTACATGTCCTTGACCGGGATCTCCATGGGTAATTTCGACGCGACCATGCGCACGCCCTTCACCCAACTGGTGACTGGGTTGCCTAGTGCGCCTTCGATCGGCGACTATTTCGGTTATGCCTCGGCCCTGCATCCTTACCAAGGTGGATTCTACAATCGCAAGGCTGTCTATCAGAAATTCGGCTTCAACAAGTTCGCTTTTCTCGGCAGTCAATATCAGATCTACGACCAGAAGAAGATCGGCACCTCACCATACTTATCTGACGAGACTGCCTATGATAATGCCCTGCGGCAAATCAAAGCGCAGCAAAACGGGCAGTTCATCAATTTGATCAGTATCCAGAATCACATGCCTTTTACCCCGGATTATTACCCCGATCACGATTACGTGGTCTCAGGCACCGGCTTCACCAAAGCGAACAAGACGGCGATCGAGCATTATACGCAAGGGCTGGCCTATACCGACGCCGCCGTGAAAAAATTCCAAAAGCAACTGGATCAGTTGGCCAAGCCCGTGATCTGGGTGTTCTATGGCGATCATTTGGCCGGATTGTATAACAGTTCCAATCAAGTTCAGATGCACGCGACTGATTATTTCGTTTATGCTAATAAGTACGCTCGCGAGCATGGCGCGGTCAGCAAATTGACCAAGCACACCAATTATGTCGGCACCAACGACTTCATCGCCCTGGCTTTTGAACAGGCCAATGCGAAAGTCGATCCGATCATCGCTTTATTGACGGATGTGCAGCAGCAGTTACCTGCCCAATGGGAGAAGACGGCCAATTCGGATACCAGCGCGGTTTACGGCACCCAATTTGTCGACCAAATGGGCAACCTCTTAGGTTATCCCGAATTAACGAAGAAACAACGCGAGATTTTCCATGATTACCAGCTATTGCAATATGACATTACGGCAGGAAAACAGTATAGCCTGAAATTGGTCAAGTCGGCGAAGAACTAACCGGCGATCGTTCAAGTCGACCCAGAAAGGCGGGCTCGTTTTTGAAACTTGGATTTATTGGGGCTGGACACATGGCTCAAGCGATTATTTTAGGTTTGCTCGGTCAAGGCATCTTGACGCCAGACGAAATTCTGATCCACAGCGCTCATCCGGAACATTATCAGCCTTTCGCGCAAGCACACGGGCTGCAGGACAAAGCAGATAATCAAGGCGGTGGTTGCGGCGGCCGACTTGGTGATCTTGGCAGTCAAGCCGAGTCAGGCCTCGGCGGTGCTGGCGCCGCTAGTACCACGATTGCAGCAGCAACAACGGCCCGTCTTGTCCCTGTTATCCGGCGTTAGTTTGGCGGATCTGGCGGCTATAGTGGGCGACCAGATCCCATTGGTCCGGGTGATGCCCAATTTGAACGTGCAGATCGGCGCTGGACTGACCGCATTGGCCGCAAACCAGGCTGCGCAGGCGACGGTTTTGCCTGCGGTCACGCAACTCTTTGCGGGGATCGGGACAACGCTGGCTCTACCCGAGGCCGATTTCAGTACGTTTGTGGCGCTGGCAGGAAGTGCACCGGCTTTTGCGTATTTGTTCATGGACGCTTTGGCCCACGCTGGGGTCAAATATGGCTTGACGAAGGCGCAGGCACTGGCGATCGTTAGTCAAATGACCGTTGGTAGCGCCCAGATGATCCAGCAAGCGGACCAGGCACCTTGGTCGTTGATCGATGCGGTCGCTTCACCTGGCGGCACAACGATCGCGGGGGTGTTGGCGTTACAAGCTGGTGGGTTCGAAACGGCCCTGACCCAGGCGGTTGATGCGGTCATTGCCAAGGATCAGGCGGCAAAATAGGGCGAGCTGGGGCAGCGGTTGCTAAGTTTATTTGATTTTTTTAACATTGGATCGGGGAGAAGGCGCCTTTTATTCCTGTTCCTTTTTAGCTGGTTTATGCGTATAATAGGACAATGTGCACGTTTGGCAAAGTCGGCTAAGATTAGCCTGCGTTAAGCATATTGGAGGAGTTCATAACATGGAGAAGACCACCACACAATTTGATGTTGAGCAAACCGAGCTACGCACATTACCTTTTGTGGGCATCGTGATCCCGGCACTGGATCCGGATCAGCGTTTGTTGACGTTACTTCAGCAATTATTACAGTTAGATCAATTAACGAAAAGAATCGTTGTCGTCGATGATGGCAGTGCCAGTTCAGCGATTTTCGATCAAATCGAGGCAATGGCTGAACGTCAGGTCGTTGTGTTACATCACGAACAGAATCAGGGCAAGGGTGCGGCTTTAAAAACGGCCTTTCAATATTTTCTGGCCCAAAAACCGCAACCACAGGGCATTGCGACTTTGGACGCGGATGGTCAACATACCGTGACAGCCTTACTGGATTGCTTGAAAATGTTTGGGCAGTTTCCCCATGATTTGATCTTGGGTACCCGCCAATTCACGCAAGAGATCCCGTTCCGCAGCCGCTTTGGCAATGTCTTGACCAATGGGATCGTGCGGCTACTGACTCGGATCCCGGTCTCCGATACGCAAACGGGGTTACGGGTCATTCCCATCGATTATGTTCGGGAGCTGGTTGATTTTCCGGGACAACGCTTTGAGTTTGAATTCGATATGTTGTTACGGGCGCGTGAATTTGGGATCGTGCTGCGGGAACAACCCATTCCTACGATTTATTTGGACGGCAACGCTTCTTCCCATTTCCGGGTGATCCGGGACTCGATCTCGATTTATTCTCGTTTTCTGAAATTCTCCGCCAGTGGGTTGATTTCCTTCGTGGTGGATATTAGTCTTTTTGCGCTGATCTCCGCGTGGCTGGGCAATCGGAGCTTCAGGGGCATCATGGTTGCCACGATCGGCGCCCGCTTATTGTCGGCGGTGGTCAATTACGCGCTGAATCATCGGATCGTCTTCGATAACGCGGGCCAGCAGACCCTGCTCAAATATGGGGCGCTGTTTCTGGGGCAGATGTTGCTCTCAGGGATCCTGACCAGTGGTTTTACCACCCTGCTCCCAGGTCATGGCGAGTTTACCTCTGTCTTAGCAAAAATGATCGTCGATCTGGGGTTGTTCCTCTTAAGTTACTATTTGCAGAAGAACTATATTTTTAAAGAGCGGCAACGTGATTGAACCGGGTCAGTCTGTTGGCGGCTCGTTTCCCACGATCTGATCGTGGGCATTCTTTGGTTGGACGGTTGGATCTTCCGGGCACGCACCAGTTTGGTGGGGGCAGAGCCAATGGCGCTGAGCAAAGATCTGGGGCACTGATAGGTATCAAGAAGATGAGGTGAGCGTGTTGAATTGGTTAGGACTGGTGGCGATCCTAGGGGCTTGGGTCGGTTATCAATGGCTGTTCCGCTTGGGCGGCGTTGATTTCTATGCATCATGGATCGTGGCGCTGTTGGCGCAAGTGGTGACGATTTACATCTTTGCCATGCTGGATCATTTGCGTTTGGGCATTTATCTGGTAGTGGGCTTGGGGGTTTTGGCGACGGTGGTCTTACTTCCGTTGGCCTTGCTGCACAAGATCAAGCTCTTTTCGAAAGATGTTCATTTGTTTGACTTGTGGATGGTCGTCTTCGGCGTGGTGATCGCGGTTATTTTGTTGCACAGTCCTGTGCTTCATTATGATAATTATTCGCACTGGGCCTTGATCGCCAAGTTCCTGACTTACACCGGGCATTTACCAGGCGCGACTGATAAAATCATTGCGTTCACCTCATATCCGCCGGCGACCGCTTTGTGGATGACGGAATGGGCGACGCTGATCGGCTATCACGATGGCGTGATCTTAGTGGCGCAGTTCAGCATGATCTGGAGTGCGTCATACGCATTATTTGCGGTCTTGCGTGACCGCTCGCGGGCGTTGACGACCATGGTCCTCTGCTTTGCGATTTCGTTGGCCAATGTGTTCAATACCACGATCCGGTTCAACAATCTGCTGGTGGATTATGTTTTGCCGATCGTAACGGCGGCTGGACTGGCCGCTTTATATGCCCATCGGGAGCAGCCTCGCTGGCAATGGGTGATCTTGGCCTTGTTTAGCGCAAACTTGTTGCTGATCAAAAACTCGGGCACTTTTTTCGTGGTCGTCTTGGTCGGTTATGGGCTGTATCTCAATCTTAAACGTTTGCGTGGTCAAGGTGGGCAGCAGCATCTGCTAGATTTGTTGGCGTTTGGCGCGGCTGTTGTTTCCGGGGTATTGCCATTTCTGTGGTGGCAGCGTCATGTGAAGCTGACTTTCACCAGTTCCACCAAACATCAGATTGATTTTCAAGCCTATCTCCAGCGGCTGCATCGTGAAAACGACGGGACTTTGAACAAGATCGCCGCGAAGTTCTTCCATGTCTTGGCCGATCCGACTACTTTGGCCGCCCGGGGGATGATCTTGGTCAGTGTCAGTCTCTTGCTTGCTTGGATCTTGGTCCGCTACCTGGGGAAACATCGGAATCCCTTACTCAAATTATTGATCGTGATCGATCTCGGCTACTTCTTGTACGCGCTGAGTGTGTTGGGCATGTATCTCGTTTCCATGCCACCGATCGAGGCGCTCAACCTGGCTGGCCTGGCCCGTTATTTGGCCAGTGCCGTGGTCTTGAGTCTCTTCGTGGCCGCAATGGGCCTAGCCGCGGTCATCGATGATGTGATGTGCGACCGGGGAAACCGGGAAACAGACCAGGAACCGTCTACGCCGCCGCGGCGACGGTCCCGGCCAACCAATTCTGGAATAGCCGCGCGGGCGTATAAACCGCTGAGCTTTAGTTTGTTGGCTTTGTCGGTCATGATGATGCTGGGCGAGGTCAATGAACTTGACCACATCAAGGCAACCGGTCAGTCCACGATCCCTGTTCAGTTAACGAAGATCGCACAGCCGCGCACGAAACTGACCAAGGATAATTTCCTGCTTATTTATCCGGATCCCTGGGTGGTGGTCAACTATTATGCCGGTTATGTCGGGCGCTATTATTATTTTACTGATCAAGTTGTCAATAAACAGAAATTTCCCATGGATCCCGCCGGCTTCAAGGCGATGATCCAGCAGTATGATTACATCGCGGTGCCGAAAGCACACGCAGACTTCAGTAAATTAGTGGCTGAGGTCTATGGCCAAAAGGTGAACGTTGGTTTGTTCCGCGTGACCGCCACTGGTCTGCGGTTGATCAAGGCCCAAGCCTCAACTTATTAGGGCTGATCAGGCCAATGTCCAGCCAATTGCGCGGCTACCCCGTTAAGGGTGCGCCTTCAAATCAGAGTACAGGATCTCAAGTCATTGACTTGGGCTCCTGTTTTTTCATGCCGTCATTTTTCGGGCATTTGCGTGTGATTTTATGCGAAGGACTAGATATCAATCGCAGATGAACTTGTGGAAAAAGACACTTTCCCCGCAAAAAGGCCTAATTTTATGATATACTTGCTCTTTAGTTAAATGAGATTCTAATTAAAATTGATTTTGGATAGATGGAGTCGGGAAGATGAGTGCAATCAAGTCGTTTCTTAAGAATAAATCAGTCTGGTTGGTGGCCGCTTTCGTGTATGCGTTGGGACAAGCGCAGCGCTTTCGCAGTTGGGAATATTTAGGGACTTTCTCATTGCGCAATCTGATCATGTTGGTACTACACAGTTTTCAGCCGCTATTTCTCTATGGGTTGGTTTTTCTGACCTTGAGTTTCTTGCGGCGATCGGCGGAAAAACGGGTACAACATGGCGCGGCCTTTCTAAGCTCAAGTTATCTCTATTTCGGTTTGATCACCGCCGCGACCTTTGGGATGAACTTCTTACCGGTGCCGTCGAAAAAGCTGTTTGCTAATTATCTGCCATTTATTCATAATAGTTTGCCGATCATCTTCGCTTTACTAGTGCTGTTTGCCTTAGGACCAACGCTATTCCGTGGTTTGCGGCGTTTGAGCTTGGCCAATGAAACGGGGTTGGTCATCGGTGGCGGGATCTTCGTGATGCTGGCCACTTACGCCAATTATTTTATCGGTTGGGCCAATCAGCCTTGGGGGCAAAACTGGTTGGTTGTGGTTATTTATGCAGCGATCTTCTATGATTGGCTCAAGCGCCAAGCACATCCTGATCGACTACTGGCCTATTTGACGTTGGGGACCGGGCTGTTCACGGCGGTGCTGTTGTTGACCGGGGTCAATCGGTTCCAATTGGCTTATGGCAGTCTCGATGTTGTCGCGCAACCGTTGATCATGGTTTTGCTGGCTTGGCTGGTCTTGATCATGGAACGGGGCGAGCTGACCTGTGACTTGCGGGGCTTATTGCGGCTAAGCGGGTTGATCATTGCCACCAATTATTTGGGCTTATTGCAAAATATCATCACCTTCCATTGGCCGATCTCGGGCAAAGCAGGGGGGGGCCAATTTGCTGGGCAATCTGGCTGGTTATGCGGTCGTTATCCTGTTGGCCGGGGGCTTGGTGCAATTTCTTGTGGAGCAGGTCAGTCAAGGTTGGCATGCTCGCGGGTGGCAGTCGCGGCGGGTCAATCTGGCCGCGGGGGCCTTCATGGCCGGGCTCTTGAATGGGCTGATGACCCTCTCGAATTATGTGGGGATCGATAAGAGTTCCTTCAACCTGATGTACAGCGCCGGTGAGCGACCATTGATCATCCTGTTGAATTGGGTGCTACTGTTCGGTTTCTTCTTGATCTTGCAGATGCTGATCAACCGACCAATGGTCCCTTTGGCAGTGTACACGTTGATTTTTGGCACGTTTACGCTGGCTAACTTCCTGAAGATGATCGACCGTAAGGAACCGATTTTGCCGATCGAATTGGTCAATTTGACCAATTTGCCCGCCCTGATGAAAATGATCGATCGCAAGATCCTGGTTCTCGCTGTGGTCGCGATCGCGCTGTCTGTGGTGCTGTTGGTCTTTTTGATTCGGTACTTTAAGAAGCAACGGCTCTTCAAATTACCGGCGCGGATCGTTAGCAGCGTTTTAGTCCTAGGTTTGAGTGCGGCCACGGTTTATTTACCGCAAGAGTACGGCAACTTCTTTAGTTATCATGCCCAGGACAGTCCCGCCAAGACAATCTTGGACACGTTGGGCTACCATAACTCACCGCAACGGCCGTTATCCTATTTCCTTTTCAACGGTGAGGCGTTCAGCTTCTTAGGCATGTCGCGGATCAAGGTCATGGATGAACCTGAAGGCTACTCCGAGAAAGCCATCGATCAGTTGTTGACCAAGTATCAGAAGCAGGCAGACCAATTGAATCAGCAGCGCAAAAATGAGCTGAAGGATCAAACCGTGATCTATGTGCTCAGTGAGACCTTCGCCGATCCCGAACGGATGCCGACGGTGGAGATCGACCGCGATCCGATCCCGAAGATCCAGCGGTTGATGGCGAAGAATGCCAGCGGGGTGATCAACAGCTTTGGTTATGGCGGCGGCACGGCTGACATTGAGTTTGAGGCCTTGACCAGCTTGTCCATGAATAATTTCGCCCCTAGTTTGACGGTGCCTTACGTTTATCTCGTGCCCAAGATGACCTACATCCCTTCGGTGCTCAATGACTTCGAGAAGAAGATCGCGATCCACCCTTACACCCCTTATATTTACAGTCGGACCCGGGCCTTTGCTGATCTAGGGTTTGACCAATTTTATAACACTGAAAGTACCACCGATCGGCTGACCTATCGGAAGAAGATCCAGGATTCCGAATACATTTCTGACGCTTCGGCCTACGCGGAGACGCTCAAGCACTTGAAGACGGCGCCGGAATCCACCTTCATCCAGTTATCCACAATGCAAAATCATATGCCTTATGATAGCAAGTATAAGAACACGTACACCACGACGAGCAAGCTGAAGAAATCCGCCAACAAAGCGCTGGAAACCTATGTTCAGGGCCTTTCCTTCACGGATGACGCCACCGCAGATTTCATCAAGACCATTTCCAAAATGGACCGGAAAATCACCGTGGTCTTTTATGGGGATCATAACCCCAGCGTTTACGATTACCAAAGCAGTTACCAGCTGCCTAGTAGTTATAAGCGGACGATGTACAATTCCGATTATTTCATCTACAGTAATTTCACGCGCAAGCAGGTCAGCCCCAGTGCCGTGGTCAGTCCGGTCAATTTCACGCCGATGGTCTTGGCGCAAACGAAGAGTAAAGTTTCGCCGTATAACGCGATGTTAACGCAGGTTTGGCAAGAGCTGCCAGCTGGCGAACGGGGCAAGTTTATGACGACGAAGAAGGAATTGACCTAGGCCGAATTATCCAAGCAGCAAAAGGCGCTCCTCCATGATTACCAACTGATCCAATACGATATTACTGCTGGCAAGCAATACACGCTGAAACACAAGAAGCAATTTTATCAAGTAGCGAAATAAGCCGCAACTGACCCGCATCGCTTGATCAGTACCAAGATTCCATCCTTAAATCGGCATCAGCGAGCAACTGTTTTCCCTGAGATTCTCTCTTGACTTTTCATTGTTGGGCGATTGTTTTTCCCAAGAAGTTAGGTAAGAAAAAGGGTGAAGACGGTTGCTTTTTTGGTCTATACCACCTATACTGAAGGATGGATAGAATAATAAGGAGATGTCTTTATGGGTGCAAAAGTCTTAAAGCATGCAAAAATCTATACAGGGGATCAAGTCATCGATGATGGCTACATTCGCTTCGATCAACAGATCTTAGCAGTCGGTCCCGTTTACGAATATGTGGCGCAAGCCGGCGATGAGGTCAAGAATGTTCAAGGTTTGACGATCGTGCCGGGATTCATTGACGTTCATGCCCATGGCGGCTACGGATACGACGCGATGGATGGTGATCCTGAACAAATCGACACCATGGCTACGAAAATGATGCGCAATGAAGGGGTCACCACTTTGTTCGCGACCACCATGACCCAATCCAATGATAATATCGCTCACGCTATGCGCGGTGTCAAAGCGGCGGCGGCGAAGAACCCGATCATTCAGGGTGTGCATTTGGAAGGTCCGTTTATTTCCGCGATTTACAAAGGCGCGCAACCAGAACAATATATCAAAGATCCAAACACTGAATTGTTAGGCGAATGGAACGAACTGTCTGGCGGGTTGGTCAAATTGATCACTTACGCGCCAGAAGATGAGGGCGCGGCGGCCTTTGAAGATTACTGCTTGGCTAATGGCATCGTGCCATCAGTTGGTCATAGTAACGCGACCCGGGAACAATTGCTGAATAGCAAAGCGACCCACGTGACGCATTTGTACAACGCGCAACGGGAATTCAAACATCGCCAACCAGGGGTGACTGGACACGCGATGCTGGAAGATAACATGCGCGCAGAATTGATTTGCGATGGGTTCCACATTGTTCCGGACATGATTCGCTTAGCTTTCGATCAAAAAGGTCCTGAACGGATCGAACTAGTCACCGACTCCATGCGTTCCAAAGGCATGCCAGAAGGTGAAAGCGAATTAGGTGGCCAGAAGGTTTTCGTTAAAGACAAGCAAGCACGTTTGGCTGACGGCACCTTGGCTGGTTCTGTTTTGCAGTTTATTGACGCATTCAAGAATATTCAACGCTTTACCGGTTGCTCCATGTATGAAGCTGTTTTGATGAGTAGTGTCAATCAAGCCGAGGAATTCCACTTGGATTCTAAAGGCTTGTTGGCAGCAGGTCGCGACGCTGACTTGAACCTCCTCGATCAAAATCTAGACTTGCAAGCAACTTACAGTTACGGCACTGAATATCATCCTGAATAGAAGATCGAGGTGGCCTCAGTGGATTCTCCAGTCTATATTAAGATTCACAACCAATTAAAAAGAGATATCGAGTCGGGGATTTGGAAAGTTGGCGACCGGATCCCTTCGGAGCGGGCGCTTTCCGTTCAATTTCAAGTTAGCCGGATGACTTTGCGCCAAGCCTTACAAACGCTGGTCGAAGAAGGCATCTTGGAACGTCGCGTGGGCGCGGGCACTTTTGTCGCGCGGCAAAAGGTCCAAGAGAAAATGTCCGGAACCACCAGTTTCACGGAACTGATGCGGTCGCAAGGCAAGTTTCCATCCAGCCAAACCATCTCCTATCGAACCGTCAGCCCCTCTTTGAGCGAGCAGGAACGGCTTAGCTTGGGTGAAAATGACAAGGTCGTTCGGATGGAGCGGATCCGGTTAGCTGACAGTTTGCCGATTTGTTTCGAGGTTGCGACGATCCCCGCCGACATGGTTAAGAATTTTAGTCGGGCGGAGGTCACTGAGTCCTTCTATGCAACCATGGAGCAAAAGGGTGGTTACATTATCGGCCAAGCCAAGCAGACGATCACCGCGACCTTGGCTTCGGAAAGTATCGCTGATTATTTGAACCTGAAGCGCGGCGACGCGATCTTGCGCCTGCGTCAGATCACTTATTTAAGTGATGGTCGACCGTTCGAGTATGTTCGCACCCAATATGCTGGTCAACGCTTCGAATTCTTCTTGGAACGCTGATGTCAACCTGGTTGTTCTTGTGCTGACAGAGCGTATGTTCAGACGAGGACCGGTTCGGGCACGGTTACACAGCTACAGAGATGTTTTAAGAAATAAGCTTGATTGTCGTTTGCGGCTGGCAAGCAAGCTTTTTTTATGTCGTCAGTTGTCAGGGTTGCCCTCTAATAAAGTTGCTGTATAAAATGAGAGCTACTTCGCCGACATCCTAGCGGTCACTTTACGGGGCCAGCGGGGCTGTTTTTACCTACACCAATCTTGGCTCTAGTCGTGATATGGCTAGTGAATAACGTAGCAAAAATGTTATCAAAAAGAAATTTCATCAGGCGCAGTTCCATGTTATGCTGAATGAATGTAATGATTACTATGTGGAGGAATTCGCTTTTGAAGAAGAATTGGACGATTTATCTGACTGGATTTGCTGCGCTTTTGGCAGTCCAAATGTTACCGACGGGACAATCCACGGCCGCAACAAGCACTAATTCGGGTAGTGGGGTCGTTGCTTTGAACAGTAACGCGTTGAGTTCCGGCGTGTTGAAGGAAACAGCCAAAGATTTGCCAACGACGCAGACGTCAACGGGGCGGGCGCTGAATAATGTGATCATCAACGGCAATTACACCATGCCGAAGATCACGATCGAGTCGCATTCAGTTTTCCCTAAGAATGATTATTCAACGTCAACAGGGAAACCTAACGGGGTCGTGGTTCATTGGACCGCCAATGAAAATAACTTTAGTGCTCGGCGCGAAGCTGACTATATGGTAAGCATGATCGATAAAAACTATGTATTCGTGCACACCTTTATTGATTCCAGCATGATTTTGAACATCGCGCCAACAGATTATCTTTGCTGGGGTGCTGGTGGGGTCGGGAATGCCCGCTTCGCCCAGTTTGAAATGGTGACAGCCAATACAGAAGCTGACTTCATCAAGACAACCAGCTATTCTGCTTGGTATACAGCATATTTACTACATCAATATGGCTTGAAACCATCATTAGCGCGGGTCAGCGGTAATAGTGGGACCATTTGGGGACATGGTGATATAACCAATATGCTTGGCGGGACGAACCATAGTGATCCTGACGAATATTTATCACGTTGGGGCTACAGCATGCCTGACTTTTTGGCATTAGTTGAATATTACTATGGCTACGATTTTGCGCAACAAGAGAAGTATGAAACGACGGGGACGATCAATGCTCAGAACAATGAGTATGTCTATGATTACGGTCCTAATGGCACCTACAAGTCACGCTACAATTCGCGGTTGTCCAGCTACAATGGCAAGACAGTCACGATCGATCAACGCCTGATCACCAAAGATGGCAAGACCTGGTATCGTTATTCAACCGATGGCACGAATTTCTTCTATGCGCTGGCTAGTGGGTTCAAGAACGATGATGCCCTGATTCGAAATATTGTTTCCAATAAGAGCGTTAGCCTAGCGGGAACGGTTTCCGCAGCCAATGCAGCCTCAGGCATCTATGATATCGGCCCAGCAAATACCACGGGTAGCCGCTACAATAGTAAGCTCCAAGGCTATAATGGCAAGTCCGCTCAGATCGACCAGAGCCTGACTTTGGATAATGGCGATGTTTGGTACCATTATTCAACCAATGGCAAGTACTGGTTCTATGCGAAGAGTACCGATTTTGCCGGGGTCAAGGATGCTGACAGCGATGACAAGCCAGCAACGGCCAATGTCACCATCAAAAAGACCGATAAATTCAGCGCGACGATGCGGATCAAAGCCGTTTCCGGCGATAACGCCTACGACTATGCGCCTGCAGGTGTCGCTAAGGCCCATAAGAATGCGGCACTGACTGCTTTTGAAGGCAAGAGCGCGACCATCGATCAGAAATTGACGTTATCCAATGGTGAAGTTTGGTACCATTATTCTGTTAATGGTAAATATTGGTTCTATGGCAATTCTCGTAGTTTCAGCGATGTTGTGCTGACGAGTACCACGAAGAAACTGGGTACCCCAGTTGCTCGAACGATTCAGGCAATCAACTCTGCTTATGCTTACGATTTCGGCCCGGCAGGCACGGCTAAGTATCGCCGCAATGCTGCGTTGAGCCATTTCAATGGGAAGACTGCTTACGTCGATCAAGAAATCACGCTATCCAATGGTGAAGCTTGGGTTCGCTATTCCCTAGATAAGAAGTACTACTTCTTTGCTAAGGCCGAGAACTTTAAGACGTTGCCAACAATCAAGTCCACCACCTCGGCGAACTTATCGAAGTCGATCCAAGCCGATAATGGCGAGGTCATTTATGACAATGCACCAGGTGGCACCGCTAAAGCGCGGAAGAATTCTAATTTAAAGGCGTTCAATGGTAAAACTGCTAAAATCAACCAAGTCGTCGAATTATCCAATGGTGAGGTTTGGTATCACTATTCGGTCAATAACAAGTACTGGTTCTATGCCTTAGCAACTGGTTTCACGGGCACTTCGATCTCTGATTCGAAGAACGTCCGGTTGACCATGCAGATCACCGCAGTCAGTGGCGATTACGCTTATGACTACAAACCGGCCGGCGTTGCTGGTAACCATAAGAATTCCGCCTTATCCTCATACAACAACAAGATGGCCACTGTGAACCAACAGTTGACCTTGGCTAATGGGGAAACATGGTACCATTACTCACTTGATGGCAAGTACTGGTTCTACGCCAATGCCCGGAACTTTATCGCTGCCCATGTTTCCGCAGAGAACAATTACGCGGGGATGGATGTCAGCAAACTTTCCGCCGCTCAACGTTCATTCTTGGCGCAGGTCAGTAATGAAGCCATTACCGTCGCCGCTAAACGTGGGTTGTATCCATCTGTGATCGTGGCGCAGGCCGCGATCGAAACAGGCTGGGGCACAAGCGTCTTGGCACAAAAGGCCAATAACTACTTTGGCATCAAGGCCGACAAGAATTGGACCGGCGCTGTTTTCAACGCGAAGACCCAAGAAGAAGTCGATGGTGAGATGACTGATACCACCGCGAACTTCCGGAAGTACAACAGCTTAAGCGAATCAGTTGCGGACTACGGTGCGAAAATCGCCAACAGTTCATACTACACTGGCACTTTCCGGATCAATGCCGCCGATGGCATCGCGGCAGCCGAAGGGTTGACCAAGTGGGCAACTGCTTCCAAATATGTTACCAGTGTTCAAGATACAATCAGAAAATACGATCTAAACGTACTGGACAAATTCTAGTTCGGATCATTCAAAAAGCAGCTAACGTGAATTACTATTCACGGTTAGCTGCTTTTTTGGATCGACTAGGAACGACCAGTTCCTGCTTTTGGTTTTTCGCATAATTGCAGGTATGGGTGGGTGTGGCGCGTAAGCGCAACCGGCTGGGACTGCTGATGCGGACTGGAACGTGGTGGGCATCGTTTGAAGCCAATCCGCAAGCCCAGCGGCTTGTCTTCAAATCGAGCCTTGTCCTAAGCGGCAAAGCCGCCAAGGACAATTTCACCACTGAAACGTGTTCGCCGACCTAGCTTCTTCCGCTTAGCTACGCAACTATTCCGGAGGCACAAACCGGCCTCCAAAATAGTTGCTAGGCTAATGCTCAGAAGCTGACCAGGTCGGCTCTCACTCTGGATAGAGCCGCGCAGTCCCAGCCGGTTGCTAGGCAGAATTGAGCCTATCTGCAATCGAGTCGATGAATCTGACGAAGTGCTTTTGCAAGCGAGCGGTCAACCAATCGCCCTTTTGTGGTGGTACGACAATGTCAACGGATGCGGATCAGTAGGTTGGTACAGTTTGCTTTGGTTGAACATCTTTACCTGCTCACTCAACAATCTTTGGTTGAAAACCGACCGATTCAGTTGCTTCACTGAGAACTTGCCCCAGTTCATCAGACCGGCTGTACTGGTGTCACCAACTTAAAGCTGGTAACCACTAACCACGGCCGTCAATTGCGTGGTTCCCAATCAATTGACAATAGCTTGCAAAATGGCGTGATTGCTCAAACGGTTGTTATAACGTTGAGCGGCTGGAGCGGAGAAATTCGGGGTGAGATCGCCGTGAAATTGGTCTTAGTGGCTCTGCCACTTAGACCAAGGCCTGATTTTGAGACAAGCCGCGCACTTTGCGGATTGGCTCAAAACAGCGCCCACAGCGAGCTCACCCCGAATTTTGCAGCGCAAGCCGCGGCCATCCTACTTTTGTTGGGTGGTACGGCAATACCAACGGATTTGGATTAGAAGGTCGGGACCATTTTGTGTAGGTCGAACATCTCTGCGTGTTTTCGTCATAATTCATGGATGGAAACCAACTGATTCGGCTGATCCATCCAGAACTTGACCCAGTTCATCAGACAGACTGCGCTGGTGTCGCCAATTCAAGGATTGTGACCACTAACCACAGCCGTCAACTGCGTGGTTCCCCATCAATTGACGATAGCTTATCAGTCGGCGTGAGCGCTCAAACGTCTGTTAAAACGTTGAGCGGCTGGAGCGGAGAAATTCGGGGTGAGATCGCCGTGAAATTGGTCTTAGTGGCTCTGCCACTTAGACCAAGGCCTGATTTTGAGACAAGCCGCGCACTTTGCGGATTGGCTCAAAACAGCGCCCACAGCGAGCTCACCCCGAATTTCGCAGCGCAAGCCGCGGCCAATCTACTGTTATCTGGCGAGTGCCGCTCAGACGTGTTGCTGGAAATTATGATAACCCTGAAGAACCTGCTGAGCTTGCCGATCGAGGGAAAAATGCGCACTGGCATCTCGCCGCATTGCCGCCCCCATCACAGCCAGCTCACCGTCAGCAAATTTCTGCGCCGCCAGTTGCAATTTCGTGCTGAAAGCCGCCACATCACCCACCGGGACGATCCAACCAGTTTGTTCTGGAGTGACCATTTTGGCAACATCACCAACGGCGGTGGTTAGAACGGGCAGACTATGCTCGGCTGCCTCTAAAATGACCAAGGGGAAACTTTCTGATCGGGAGGAGAGGACAGCCAGATCCATGCGCTGGTAAAGGTGATCCAGTTCTTGATGGTCGTAAAAACCGGTCAAGGTCACTTGCTGGCTCAATCCCAAGTCCTGGATTTGCTGCGTGATCGTGGCGCGCAATTCACCATCACCAACCACGTAGAGATGGGCGTTCTCTAATTGGGCCGCCTTAAACGCGTTCAGCAAGAGGGCATGGTCCTTGACCGGGGTCAGTCGGGCCACGTCGATCAAATTGAAGGTTTGGTGGGGTTGGGTCGCAAAAGTAGTGGTCGGCCGGAAATCCAGACCATTGTAAATGGTTTGGATCCGCGTGGTGGGAACACCGACGCGGTCATGGATGATCTGGGTGAATCGATCAGAAACAGCGAAGATGCCCGGGGCCTTTTTCAAGGCGTGGAGGTTCAGCGTGGTGAACAATTTGCCGGCAAGACCGCGATTCATGAAGTCCAGATAAGGGTCGCTGTGGACCGTGATCGCCCAAGTGATTTGCGCACGCTTAAGCCGCTTGGCCAGTAGTGAGGCGTACAAATTCGCTCGTGGTCCGTGGGTATGAACGATGGTGTAGCCACCTTGCTGGATTGCCTGGTACAGGCGATTTTTCAAGTGTAGGTCTAGTCGCCCGGTGCTGGCTAAGGATTGGACGGGAATGTTCGCTTGGCGGGCCGCTGCCGCCACTGGACCGTCACTGAAAACCAGCAGGTCTGCTTGGTAGCCCAGCGACCGCAGTTTGGTCAGCAGGAGAATGATATGGGTCAAACCACCGCCATCTTCTAGACCGGCGTTGACAAACAGGATCTTCGGTTTCGTTGTCATTGCAAAGCAACCTCTTCTCTAAAAAATAAGACCGATCAAGCTTGATCAGTCTCAACAATTCTTGATTCTCATTCAAATCAGGTCAGGGGCCCAAAGGATTTGACCAGTTTCTTGACGCGCAGGGAGTGTTGCGCGTATTGGCGGATCTCTGGGTCAGTTAGATAATACCAAGCCACTTGACTCAGGTGCACCGGATTGGCGCGGGGTAGACGTTGCAGTGTCTGGCTCAATCGTTGCGTCCGTTGGCGGAAGCGGGCCTTGAGCTGCTGATCGTCCAAATGGTGCGCTTGATAGTAGGCATCTAAGGCAGCCCGATCGAACGGCTGTTGGAACTGCCGGGGATCCAGGCGGTAGCGTTGCCGGAGAAACTGACTGGTTAGGAAAATTTTGTAGAAATCTCCTTGAGTCATGCTATTGGGACGAATTCGATAGTGGAGCACGTTCTGATTCAAGGCGCCCAGGCGATAGCCGTGACTCAAGAAACGCAACCACAATTCGTAATCTTCCGAAGTGGGAATATTCTGATAGCCGCCCACGGCAAGATAACTGGCTCGTTTCATCAGGACCGCTGGGTGGATCAAAGTCGAGGCCAGGGGCAGAAGTTGCGCTTGTTGCGCGGCTGTGGCAGGAATCGGTGCGTGTTGACCGATCACTTGGTCCGTTTCATCGATCAACGCGGCATTTCCCGATAGCACATCCAAGTCCTGGGCTTGGATTGCTTGAAGCTGGGTCGCCAAACGGTCGGGCAGGGCAATGTCATCGGCGTCCATGCGCGCGATCCAAGTCCCTTGGGCCTGTGCGCACCCCTTTTGCAGGCTAGGGGCCAGACCTAAATTATGAGGATTGATCAATAAACGAAGTCGCGGTTCTGCTTGTTGCGTAGTCACCAGCAACTGTTTCAAGGTCGTGTTGGTCGGATTATCCAGAATCACGATCAGTTCGAAATCTGGGAAAGTTTGCTGGCGAATCGAATCAAGAGCCGCGTGTAATTCCCGGGGCTGTTCATTGTAAACAGCCATGACAACGCTAATTTGTGGCATAGTAGATCACCTTAGGCTTGGTGGGCTTGATGCGATTGAAGAGCAACCCCACCAAGAAGGATAGAATAATCGTGGCAGTCAGATAATCCATCACATACCCTGAAACGAGCGAGGCACCCAGGCACAGGGCGATGCTCAAGACCAGACTGGTATTGAACAAGGTGACCGTGCGCTTGAAATGGAACAGCATGTAAATGATCGCGTAAAGGAGACAGCCAACGTAAGGGACAACCAGAAGCAACATGCCCAAAATCCCTAATGAATAGAAATGGGAGACGAAATCGGTCTCGATCAGCCCCAGGTTGCTCAAACGGGTGTAACCAAAGCCCAACCACTTGTCCTTAGGATTATTGTTGATGGCACTGACATGCGCCCAGATCGACTTGTGCAACAGACGATAGTTCATCTGCTGGCTGATTGGCCAACTGAAAACATCCAACCAGAAATCCGGATCATATTTGACCGGATAATATTTGAAAACAAAGTCTGAAGTAACCGCCAAACTATCTTTGTGCTTGGTGATAAAGGCAACTTTTTCTTTCTTAGAGGCGGTTTCTAAGCGCTTCAGTTCTTTCTTCCAGTTGATTTTCTTCTCTTTCTTCTGTTCCTTGCGTTGCTCGACCACCTCTTCTTCGGAGAATTGGCGGTTGACTCCTGGCGCAAATTGGCGCAGACCCAGGCTGCCCACCAAGAAGATGCCCAAGACCATGAGAACTTTCCAATTGAAGTGCAGTTCGTGTTTGGCCAGCGCGAAGAATAAATACAAGCCCAAATAGATGAAAACCGTGGCTAAGGCGCCATAAGCTGCGACTTTTGTGCCGATCTCGAAACAAGCCAGAATCTGGACGGTCACCAAAATAATGTTCTTAGCGTTGAGTTTCTTGACCAAGTAGTAGCAGATCAGCGGCGTCAACATGGCCAGAACCACACCGGTTGTGTTGGCATGATTGAAGAAGCCTTTCGAAGCTAGGCCATAGTAAGTGCCCGCGCTTTGATTGGGCACAAACCACATGAAAATGTTGCCGGTGATCCTCTGGTGTGAGTATTGTTGGATCAGATTGCCTTTGCCCCATTGATGCAGGTAAGAACCCAAACTGATGACCAGTAAGTTGCTCACCACGATCGAACCGGCAACCAAACCAACCAGCCAGTCGACAACGCGTTCGATTTGGGAGTTGGAGAAAGTAGTTTGTTCGGTCACGATGATCAAGAAAATAGGAATGACCATCCGGACAAGATAGAAGAGCTCGCCCATCGTGGAATAAGCGAAATTGGTGGGCGAGTAGGACGTGAATTTGCTAGCGTTCATTTGATGAAAGACGAAGTAAACAATCAGTAAAACGCCGTAACCAGCCAAAAAGAGGTTGGTCTTCTTGTTCGAACTGGCAATCAAATATAAAATCCCGATTGCGGCGATGAATAACAAACGAATGATCGTTGCCGGCGACATCCCTAAGAAATCGGCGATCGGTGGTTGATAGAGCCAGAAAATATCTAGAAATGGCTGTAAGATCACAAAGAGTAAGATACTTTTCTTTAAATATGTTTTAAATTTCGAATCCAAACGTGGAACCTCCAACGCTAATTAAGGAAAGGACCCAAGCGGTCTTGCCCGTTATTTTGATTGTATATTTGCCCTATTTAGTTACGTTCAAGTTATGCTAAAATAGTAGGTACATGGTTGCCACCAATAGTGCCGGCGACCAACAATCAGTTCTAAGTATAGTATATCAAAATAACATCCGCAATATAATGATTCGTTAAATCGAAGGCAAGGGGAAACAGATGGAACCAGATAATCACCAAGCGTTGATCGCAATGTGTCAAGATTTGAAGAAAATTCTTGAGGCCGCGGAGATCCAATTTTTCTTGATCGGGGGTTCAGCTATTGGTGCGGTGCGGCATCAAGGCATGATTCCGTGGGATGATGATATCGATGTGGGCATCAAACGGGAACAGATCCCCGCCTTTGTCGCCGCGTTCGCCGCGTCACCCTTGGCGCGACCGTATCATCTGGTCATTCCCGGCCAAGAACCAGATTATTACTTTCCTACCTATAAAGTCTTGGATCAGCGGGGCCCCTTGGCAGATAATGTGGATGCGGGGACCGGCTTGCGCGGCGCTTTCATCGACATTTTCCCGCTGGATAAGACATTTGCTTGGAAACCGCTGCGGCGGGTCCATCAGTTGCAAGTTCGGCTGGATCAAGTCGCGTTAGACATTGCTCGCGGCGATGAAGCGACTGGCAACCACTTGGGACCGTTCCGCCGCTGGTCCGTGCGCCAGGCCGCCCGGCACACGCCAACACAATTAGCGGCGCGTTATTGCCACGATATCGCGAAGTTTGCCGGGTTGCGTCACGGTTATTTATTTTATAACTTTGGCAGTCCCTACGCGTGGGATCGGGAGATGTATCGCCGCGATGAGGTTGCGGCGGCGGTGCCGGCTGTTTTTGAACAGGAAGACTTTCCGATTGCCCAAGGCTACGACGCGATCCTCACGCGGATGTACGGGGATTACATGACGCCACCGCCAGCCTCCGCGCGCCAACCTAAGCACATTCAATCATAGGCACAGGAGGAATCAAACGTGCGCAAAACTTTTGTTAACATTGTTTATAACGGGTTGTACCAGCTGCTGATCTTAGTGCTACCGCTGTTCTCCGTGCCGTATTTGGCGCGGACCCTGAGTCAGAAATCCTTGGGGATCAACGCATACGTCAATTCGATTCCGGTATTCCTCAGTGTGATCATTCTGTTTGGGATGAACCAATATGGCGCCAAAGTGATCGCCCAGACCGAAGAGAAGGACTTACCGCAACGGTTTGCCCGGTTGTGGCAAATCCAATTGATGGTGGGGTTAGCCACTATCCTGGTTTACTTGGTTGCCGTGTTCTTTTTCTTAGATTATAAGTTCTTCTTTTTGCTGGAAATCCCCTTTCTGATTGGCTATGTGCTGGATATTTCTTGGTTTTACATCGGTTTAGGTCAAATCAAAACCGTGGTCACCCGAAATTCGATCATTAAATTGGCAATTTTCGCCAGCATTTTTATTTTTGTTCATAGCACGGATGATCTATGGAAATACTTGTTGATCAATTCCATCACTTATTTGGCCAATATCGTCTTCTGGTTTGGCATGCGCAAGCAATTGGGCCGCAAGCTGACCAAAGTCGATTTCGGCTTTCAACGCCAGTACTTTTTCGACGCGCTGAAGATTGTCTTACCTTCGATCGCGGTCCAATTTTACGTTAGTTTCGATCAAACGATCATGAAGTGGTTGACCAGCAGCACCCAGCTGGCCTTCTATTCCCAGTCGCAACAGCTTTCCCGGGCGATCATCACCATGGTCGGCTCGATCAGCACGATTCTGATGCCCAAGATGGCCCAAATGTTACTCCAGAAAAACGGGCAGCAACAGGTCGTCAAGCTGCTTAAAACAGTTCTGGATTATACTTTGGTCATCAGCTTGTATTTCACCATCATGTTTATGATCAATGCCAATAAATTCGTTGTTTGGTATTGGGGAAGCAAGTACGAACCCATGGGCCCCGTGATGTTGATCACCAGCTTGATCATTGTCCTCGTCAGTTACGGCGGTGTTTACGCCAATCAGTACACCTTGTCCCGCGGACTTTATCGCGAGTTCTCGATTCCTTATTATGCCGGCGCGATTTTCTCCGTGACGTTGAACCTCTTGTTGGTCCCTAACCTGAAAGCAATCGGTGGGGCGCTGACGATCGTGGCCACCGAGGGCTTGGTCTGTTTCTTGCGCATCTGGCTGATTCGCCGGGAGCTCCCTTTGCGTCAAGTTTTCCAAAACCAATGGCGCCCCTTGTTGGCGGCCGGGGTGACGCTGGCGCTGGGGCTGCTCGTACCGATCAATTGGGGCTCGCTATTTGTTAACTTGGTGTTACAAACGATCATGGGCAGTCTTGTTTATCTGCTTCTGCTGATTGTTTTGAAAGATCAGATGATCAAAGACCTGACTGGCCGCGTCCACCAGTTCGTGGCGAAGCGGCGCGCGCGTTGATTCAGCGTAAATGGAGGATGAAAAAGTGACAAAAGTCGATGTATTAGGGGTTGGATTTGATAACTATACCCAAACTGAATTTATGGCGCTCTTTGCCCAACGGCTAGCCCAGCAACAAGGAACTTTCGTGGTCACAGCCAACCCGGAAATCGTCATGGCCGCCCGCGACGATGCTGAGTTTCAAGGCTATTTAGCGCAGGCTGACTTCATTACCGCCGACGGGATCGGTGTGGTCAAAGGCGCCCAGATCCTGGGAACACCGTTGAAAGAACGGGTCACGGGGTTTGATTTATTTATGGCCCTGCTAACGTTAGCTAACCAGCAACATTACCGTGTCTATTTGATTGGCGCGCAGGCAGACGTGATCCAACAAGCCCAAAAGCGTTTGCGAGCTGATTTCCCCAACATTGAGCTGGTTGGGTGCCGCAATGGTTACTTCACCGACACTGCCGCCGTTCAAGCCGACATTATCGCCGCCGCACCACAAATGGTCTTCGCCGGCCTCGGTGCCAAAAAACAAGAACGATTTCTCGTTGAATTGAAGCAAAGTTTACCAGCTGCCTATTTGATGGGCATTGGAGGGAGCTTTGATGTCTTCTCCGGCAAGAGCAAGCGAGCGCCTCAGTGGATGCAAAATTTACATTTGGAATGGTTCTACCGTTTATTGAAAGAACCTTCGCGCTGGCGCCGGATGCTGGTCTTGCCGAAGTTCTTGCGCGTCGTCAAACGGGTTGCCCGTGAGCAGCGCTGATTTTGTTGGTTGCTGGGCATCGGTTTGAATTGCTTGGAAATGATTGGTTCCTATTTTTGAACCTGTATTTGATTGCAGGTGTGGGTGGGTGTTGCGCGTAAGCGCAACCGGCTGGGACTGCTGTTGCGGACTGGAACGTGGTGGGCATCGTTTGAAGCCAATTCCAAAAGCGGGAATTGTCTTCAAATCGAGCCTTGTCCTAAGCGGCAAAGCCGCCAAGGACAATTTCACCACTGAGCCGCGCAGTCCCAGCCGGTTGCTGAACAGAATCGAGCTTATCTGCAATTGAAGCTAAGGATTCGACGAAGTACTTTTGCGAGCCAGAGGTCAACCAATCGCCGTTTTTGAGGTGGTACAGCAATGCCAACGGATTTGGATTAGGAGGTTGGGATATTTTGCTTTGGTTGGACGTCTTTATCTACTTACTAGACAATCCTTGGTTGAAAACCGACCGATTCGGCTGATTCATCAAGACCTTGCCGCTGTTCATCAGGTAGACTGTCCTGGTGTCACCAATTCAAAACTGGCAACCACTAACCACGGTCGTCAATTGCGTGGTTCCACATCAACTGGCGATAGCTTGCCAGATGGCGTGAGTGCTCAAACGGCTGTTAAAACGTTAAGCGGCTGGAGCGGAGAAATTCGGGGTGAGATCGCCGTGTCGTTATTCTTAGCGGCTTTGCCGCTTAGAATAAGGCTCAGCTTTGAGATTCGCGCACTTTGCGAAGCTCAAAGTGACGCCCACAGCGAGCTCACCCCGAATTTCGCAGCGCAAGCTGCGGCCAACATACTTTCATCTGGCCAGTGCCGTGTAGCGCAAGCCGCGGTCAGGATTAAAACGCCGGGCCAAGCAACTGCGGAAAGTGATTAAAAGTCCATTTGTACTTAAATGTGGTATCATTAGACCCATAAACAATTTTCGAGGTGCAGAAATGCAAAAAACATATCCTGATGATAGCTTAATGCTCCATACCGATTTCTACGAAATCAACATGATGTATTCATATTGGAAGAAGGGCATCCACAAGCGCCACGCCGTTTTTGAAGGCTATTTCCGCAAGATCCCGTTTGAAAATGGCTACGCGATTTTCGCCGGGCTGGAGCGCATGGTCCGCTACTTACAAGGCTTCCGTTTTTCAGAAACGGATTTGGACTATTTGCGCGAACAAACGAATTTTCCAGAGGCGTACTTGGCTTATCTGAAAGACATGAAGTTTGAATGCACGATTCGTTCCGCTCAGGAAGGCGATTTGGTCTTCAATGAAGAACCGGTGATTCAAGTGGAAGGCCCATTGGATCAGTGCCAATTGGTGGAAACGGCGTTGCTGAATATCATCAACTTCCAGATTTTGGTCGCGACCAAAGCGGCTCGGGTCAAGTCGGCGGCCAATGGCGATCCGGTCATGGAATTTGGTACTCGGCGAGCGCAGGAAATGGACGCGGCCTTGTGGGGCACGCGGGCTGCCTATATCGGCGGTTTTGACGCGACCAGCAATGTCCGCGCCGGGAAAATTTTCGGGATCCCGATCAGCGGGACGCACGCGCATTCACTGGTTCAGGTCTATCAAAACGATTATCAAGCTTTCAAAACTTACGCTGAAACTCATCATGATTGCGTTTTTCTGGTGGATACTTATGACACCTTGAAATCCGGTGTTCCTAGCGCGATTCGGGTTGCCAAAGAAATGGGCGACCAAATCAACTTTTTAGGCGTGCGAATCGATTCGGGGGATATGGCTTATATTTCCAAGCGGGTGCGCCAACAATTGGACGCGGCCGGCTTCACCGCGGCGAAGATTTATGCCTCCAACGACTTAGATGAGAAAACCATTCAGAACTTGAAAATGCAAGGCGCTAAGATCGACGTTTGGGGCGTGGGGACCAAAGTGATCACCGCTTTTGATCAGCCAGCGTTGGGCGCGGTTTACAAGTTGGTTTCCATCGAGGATACGCAAGGAAACATGGTCGATACGATCAAGTTGTCCAGTAATGCCGAGAAGGTCAGCACACCAGGTAAGAAGCAGGTGTGGCGGATCACGAACCGGCAAAAGCACGATAAGTCCGAGGGCGACTACATTACATTGTGGGATGAAAGTCCGTTGGCTCATGAAGAATTATTCATGTTCCATCCGAAATATACTTACATCAATAAAACCATCGCCGATTTTGACGCGGTGCCGATTTTGAAAGATATTTTCGTGGACGGTCATTTGGTTTACGATTTGCCTAGCTTGGAGACGATCAAGGCGCGGACGGGCAAGAATCTGGATTCCTTGTGGGAAGAATATAAACGGGATCTGAACCCGCAGGAATATCCAGTCGATTTATCCCAGAAGCTTTACGATCATAAAATGAATCACATCGAACGGATGCGGCAAATGGTCAAAAATTTGAATCCGCAGGGTGACCAGAAGCATCTGTAGACTGGGCGACCGGTTAAAGGAGCTTGAGTAAGTTAAGCAGGTTAAGTTAGAAAGGGAGTGGGCGCATGCGGCCCCTACAAAAGAAAATCATTGCGATCGAGCGGACGGAACCTGAGATCGATCCAGCGTTTGAAATTCGCCGTTCCGTTGAGTTTTTGAAAGATTACTTGCGCGAACAGCCTTTCTTGAAGAGTTATGTTTTAGGTATTTCAGGTGGTCAAGACTCCACCTTGGCCGGCAAGTTGGCGCAAATCGCCATCACTGAATTGCGCGCGGAAACCGGGGATGCGGCTTATCAATTCTACGCGGTGCGTTTGCCGTTTGGCGTGCAGGCCGACGAAAGTGACGCGATGGCGGCGATCGCGTGGATGCAGGCGGATCAGGTCGTGCGAATCGATATTCAGCCGGCGACCGAGGCGATGCTGGTTGAATTAACCACGGCGGGCCAAACGATTTCTGATTTCAACAAGGGTAATATCAAGGCGCGGCAACGGATGTTGGCGCAATATGCGATCGCCGGCGCCCATGCCGGTGTCGTTGTTGGCACCGATCACGCCGCGGAAAACATTACCGGTTTCTACACCAAATTTGGTGATGGTGGCGCCGATGTCACGCCGTTATATCGGCTGAATAAGCGGCAGGGCAAGCAAATGCTGGCCTACTTGCAGGCGCCACGTCATCTTTATGAGAAAATCCCCACCGCCGATTTGGAAGAGAACCGGCCAGCTTTACCTGATGAGGTGGCCTTGGGTGTGACCTATGATCAGATCGATGATTATCTCGAAGGTCGCGAGGTGCCGGTTGCCGCTGCTGAGAAAATTGAGCAGTGGTTCTTGAAAACGCAGCACAAGCGGCATTTGCCGGTCACGGTTTTTGATGATTTTTGGCGTCATTCTGAAGATTGAGGTTTTTGCGGGTCATTATTTTCTGGCGGGAAAATAATGGCTTTTTTTGTTTTCGCGCTTGATTGCAGAACTGGTGGGTTTGGTTGGGGACGCAACCGCCTCAGGACGTTTGTCGTGGCTGGAACGCGGTGGGCACTGTTTTGAGCCAATCCGCAAGCCCGGCGGCTTGTCTCAAAATCAGGCCTTATTCTAAGCGATAAATCGCTAAGAATAATCTCACCGCTGAGCCACACGTCCTGAGGCGGTTGCTAGGCAGAATTGCGCCTATCTGCAATTGAAGCGAAGGATTTGACGAAGTGATTTTGCAAGCGAGCGGTCAAACAATCGCCAACTGTTTTGGTGGTACGGCAATGTCAACGGATTTGGATTAGTAGGTCGGCACATTTCGGATAGTGCCGCCAATTTTATCTCACGCACCTAAGTGGGTTTAGGTTGGCAACCGACCGATTCAGCCGATTCATCAAGAACTTGCCTTAGTTCATCAGACAAACTATGCTGGTGTCACCAACTTAAAGCTTGTGACCACTAACCACGGTCGTCAACTGCGTGGTTCCCCATTAATTGACCATAGCTTACCAGTCGGCGGGAGTGCTCAAACGGCTGTTAAAACGTTGAGCGGCTGAAGCGGAGCGTGGCGTTGAAACGTGTTCGCCGACCTAGCTTCTTCCGCTTAGCTACGCAACTATTCTGGAGGCATAGACCGGCCTCCAAAATAGTTGCTAGGCTAATGCTCAGGAGCTACCCAGGTCG
>NZ_BAAABI010000015.1:0-28748 GCF_054785215.1 Lapidilactobacillus salsurivasis
AGCGAATTGACTTCGCAAATGTTCTTTGTAGATAACGACCGAAATCGTTATCGACCCTGCACATTTATCGAAACTTTGTTCAGTTTTCAAAGGTCTACCTTGTCGCAAAAGCAACTTTTATATCTTATCACGCGGTCAATTCCTTGTCAACAACTTTTTCAGAAAAGGTTGTTAGAACAATGAATGAAGCGCTTCGATAATCGCTGTTTCGCAACACAAACTATCTTACCAACTTACACCTCTTTCGTCAACTAAAATTCAGAAAAAAGCAGAAAAAAAGCAGCGGTTCCAGAAATTGCGCTTATCGTTTATCCAATTCTTCGGTAAGAAACCTATGAAATAGGGAAAGTGAATACTCAACCTCGGCCAACTTGGCGCTTAAAAAATATTGGTCTAACGCCGCCCGGCCGGCCTGGTCATGGTGAAACTCGGCCTGTTTTCACCAAAAACGGTCTGGCCCCGATCATTTACAGAAAGTGGACCTTTAGCGACGCACAACAACGGCCGGCAACGCACGACTGACCCGACTCGATTAGTCCTGATTGATTGGTGCCGTTCGATTAGTCCCGGATGGTCATTTTCGTTCACTTGACTCTAGTTGAATGGTCCCGGTCGATCGCTCCTAGGTGATTAGTCATAGTCGATTGATCCCGGTCGATCGGTCCCGGTTGATCGGCCCAAGTTGATTGATCCCAATTGATCAGCCCCAGTCGATCAGCCCTAGTCGATCGCCCCTAGTTGATTGGTCCCAGTTGACCAACTGCGGCAACAATTTTTAGCCAACGCGTTTCCACCATCCACTGCGGCGGCAATCAACGGTGACCATCATTGACGGCAGAAACAGCAACAAAAAAGCAGGTCGGTTAGTCGCTGACTAACTGACCTGCTTGGCGCGCTGGCCGAGGCGTTCATAACAATGGCTGCGCTGAGCACCCGATAGCAGGCGCCAGCAATTCTGCCGAGATGCTCGTTGCAGAATTGTTGAATCACTAAATCGTTGAATCACTAAATCATCGATTCACAGAATTGCCGAATCGCCGCCTGCAATCAGGCAACCGCCGGGACGATTATTTCGCGGGGATCGTTTTGACACCATTCATATAGGGCACTAGGACATCGGGGATCGTGATCGAGCCGTCCGCGTTCTGGTAGTTCTCGAGGATCGCCGCCACGGTCCGGCCGACCGCTAAGCCAGAGCCGTTCAATGTATTGACTAGTTGGACTTTGCCATCGGCGTCGCGGTAACGGATCTGCGCGCGCCGAGCTTGGAAATCGGTACAGTTGGAGCAGCTAGAGATTTCCCGATACGTGTCTTGCGCCGGGATCCAAACTTCCAAATCGTAAGTTTTGGCAGAAGAGAAGCTGGCATCGCCGGAAGCCAAGGCAATGACCCGGTATGGCAAGTTCAACTTGCGCAAAATATCTTCAGCGTCAGCGGTCAGCTTGTCCAACTCCTGATAGGAGTCCTCCGGTTTAACATACTTGACCATTTCCACCTTATTGAATTGGTGCAGGCGGATCAAACCACGGGTATCGCGGCCGGCGCTACCAGCCTCTGAGCGGAAGCACGGCGTCAAAGCAGTCAAGTAAACGGGCAATTGGGCCTCGTCCAAAATTTCGTGACTATAATAGTTGGTCAACGGGACTTCCGCCGTCGGGATCAAAGTCAACGGTTCGCCTTCATTGACGATCGTATAAACGTCTTCGGTGAATTTCGGGAATTGGCTGGTACCAAACATCGCCTCATTGTTGACCAAATAAGGCGGGATCACCTCTTCGTAGCCTTCTTTGGCGTGTTCGTCCAGCATGAAATTGTACAACGCCCGTTCCAACTTGGCGCCCAGACCTTTATAGTAGACAAAACGCGCGCCGGCCACTTTAGCGCCCCGTTCAAAATCAAGAATGCCTAATTGCTCGCCTAAGTCCCAGTGCGCTTGCGGCGTAAAATCGAATTCCCGCGGCGTTGACCACTTCCGAACTTCCTGATTGTAATCTTCGTTGGGACCAACGGGAACGTCATCGGCAGGGATGTTCGGCAACCGGACCAAAATATACTCGACCTGGCTATCCAAATCAGCCAGTTCAGCGTCGATTGCCTTGATTTGATCGCCGACCTGACGCATCGCCGCGATTGTCGCGCTGGCATCGCCCTTCGCCCGCTTGATCTGCGCGATCTCAGCGGAAACCTCATTACGTTGCTTCTTCAACGCTTCCGTGGCGACGATTTTCTCCCGGCGGGTGCTGTCTAACGCCAATAAATCATCAATCTCACCGGCGGTTACGCCACGGGATGACAACTTCTCCTTGATCCAATCTGGTTTCTGGCGAATCAATTTAATATCTAACATTGCGCTCTCCCTTTCTATTTTTGGGTATAAAAAAACAGTCCTTCCCTATCTAGGGACGAACTGACTTCATTCGCGGTACCACCCAACTTCAAGCAGTCAACCTGCCTGCGCTCAACTGAATAACGGCCATGCCGTGCGACTCATCGCCGCCCACTAGGAAATTGGAAGCTGTCGCGTGACGGTTCGCACCAACCACCGTCTCTCTGCAGGCGACATAAGATCTCCTCAACGTGTTTACTACATTAAATGTATCATTTTTTCGCTAAAAAACAAGGGCTACCCCACAATTCCCTGGAATTTCTCGGAAAATTGAAACTTTGAGAAAATGGATCATCTGAATCTGAATCATCTGAAAATGAAGCTGCCGAAAAATGAAGCTGCTTAAAGCTTAAAAACGAAGCTTTAAAAAATGAAACATCCAAGCAATGAGCTTCCTACACAAGGCTTTTTCCGAAAACTGAAGTCTCGGAAAAACCAACGCTTTGAAAAAGCCGCCAAGCGCGGTCGCTAATCCAAATGATACTCGAAAGTCGCCAAGCCGCGGGTCAGATCCTGTTGTTTGACCTGAAAACCAACCTTCTGATAGAGGTAACTGATCCGTTGGAAATCATCGCCACCATCAAACGAAGACAGGGACGCGTTGATCGAGGTCACCTCAAGCCGCTGGGCCAATTTGATCAACGCCCCCATGGACAGCTGGGCCAGGCCATGATTCTGATAATCGAAAAAGGCCAACTTCGACGCCGCGCCTAAAGTTTCTAAAACCGCAATATGAATTTGCTTCTGCCAACCGTCGTAATCAAACAACAACTGATTCTGAAAATCCGTCCGGATCCGCCCCTGGGAATCCAGGTTCATCCAAGGCGTATACACAAAAATCGAGTTGGTTTTCTCCCGGCGTTGGTCAAATTGGAAATCCGTGTAAACGATGTATTGTTCCAGATGTTGATCCACCAGAGGTAAATCGTTATTCGTACTTCGCATCACGCGAAGCTCTGGGTTGTTTTCAAGCTCTTTCAATCGGTGCTGAAACGAATCCATCTCTGCCATCCAATCACTCCATAAATTTTTACTCACAATCAGTATAACACAGCTTATCCGGGAAAAAAGTTCGTTTTTTCCCGTAACCGTTGCCATCTTGTTGGTGTCAACAAATAATATTTTTCTTGAGTTTGCTCAATAAACTTGAATGGCAGGGTCACTTCGTAGCGAAATTCAAAGCCGATTTTCTGCAAAAGCCTAGCAGAGCGCTGATTATTTTCATAATGGCCGGCCCAAACTTCGGTCAAGGCTAACTGCGGGAAAGCCCAGCCCAATAAGACTTGCAGCGCCTCGGTCATGTAGCCTTGCCCCCAGTATTCCTGTAGCAAAATAAACCCAAGTTCACGGGTGCGATCCAAACCGCTGGCCGGATCGACCCCGCGTTGATTCAACTCGACCAACCCGATCGCCGCTCCCGTCGCCTGCTGGACAATGACGAAACTCTCCGGCCTTTCCTGATAAATGTGCAGGACTTGTTGCACTTCCGCCGCGTTTCTGACAATTGCAAAGCCCGCGGATTGGTGATAAAGTGGCGTTGTTCCTAGCTTTTCGATCAAGTCAATATCTGCCGCTTGAAAAGGGCGCAAGCAGATTCGGCCGCCTTTCAATTCATTCATCTTAATGACCACCCCATTTGATTCAACCACTTCACCGCTGTTGATTTCCTGAAAAAACTGGCGATAATCATGGTTACTTTTCTCAGCCGTCTTCTATCTTACTCGAAATGTCACTAAAGATGCAAAAATTTTGTTAAGGAGTGAACCACTTTGCAAAAAATTCAATACGATTTCACGACCAAGCACCGGAACGGTCAGGCCTTACAATTGACCGGTTTCTTACATGAACCTGGCGCGCATTTGCTGCAGCAGCAGTGGCCGATCCTCTTCTTCATTCCTGGCGGTGGGTTGACCCATATTGAAGCGGATGTGGATGACAACATTGCCCTAGCCTTTTATAATCACGGTTTCTCCACGTTTTATATGGACTATCGTTTCCGGTCGGACCAGCAGCCGCTGTTGCCGGCGCCGTTGGTGGACGTGGCCAATGGTTTGCAAGTGATCCACGACCATGCCGCCACGTGGCATTTGGACAATGACAAAACTGTGCTGGCTGGCTTTTCCATTGGTGGGCTACTGGCCAGTTTGTTGGCGGACCTGCCGGAAAATCAGCAATTTCTCAGCGAGCACGGCTTAACTGGGTCTACTTTAAAGAGTCAGGCGCTGATTTTGGGCTATCCAGTCACCGATCTGACCATGGGCTGGCCCCACACCCCCGCCGAATTGCCGGAAATCGCCGCCGACCCAGCCCTATACGTGGCGAAAAATTGGCTGACGCCGCAACATGTCCCCACCTTCATCTGGAATACCGTCACAGATGGCGCCGTTCCGCCGTTGAACGCCTTGGATTATGTCACGACTTTGGTCAAAATGGATCTGCCGGTGGAATATCACCTATTCCATCACGGTCCCCACGGCATGGCCTTGGCCACCAAAGCCACCGCCCGCAAGCCGGCCCATCAAGAAGCCCACGTGGCGCATTGGACGGGCTTGGCGATCGAATGGCTCAACGCGATTTGGCCCAACAGTTTCAGCGATTGACCAGCTAGTTCGGAATTGTAGGCACAACTAAAAATGGAGTGACCAGATCAATTGATCTGCTTGCTCCATTTTTTTGAACTGATTTGTGATGACCGGCTGTTCCTAATCTTTCGCTTGATTGCAGGTGTGCTGGGTGTTGCGCGTGAGCGCAACCGGCTGGGACTGCTGTTGCGGACTGGAACGTGGTGGGCATCGTTTGAAGCCAATTCCAAAAGCGGGAATTGGCTTCAAATCGAGCCTTGTCCTAAGCGGCAAAGCCGCTAAGGACAATTTCACCACTGAGCCGCGCAGTCCCAGCCGGTTGCTAGGCAGAATTGAGCCGATCTGCAATCGAAGTTGGGTACCTGACGAAGTGCATTTGCAAGCTAGAGGTCAAACAAACGTCCACTTTTGGGGTGGTACGGCAATGCCAACAGATTCGGATTTGGAGACCGGGATACTTTGCGTAGGCTGAACATCTCTACTCGCATTCTTAACAATCCATTGGTGGAAACTTACCGATATTCAGTTGATTCGCCAAAATCTTGTCCGAGTTCATCAGACTGACTGTACTGGTGTCACCAATTTAAATCTTGTGACCACTAACCACGGCCGTCATTTGCGTGGTTCCCCATCAATTTACCATAGCTTGTCAATTGGCGTGAGTGCTCAAACGGCTGTTAAAACGTTGAGCGGCTGGAGCGGAGAAATTCGGGGTGAGATCGCCGTGAAATTGTCCTTGGCGGCTTTGCCGCTTAGGACAAGGCCTGATTTTGAGACAAGCCGCGTCCTTTGCGGATTGGCTCAAAACAGCGCCCACAGCGAGCTCACCCCGAATTTCGCAGCGCAAGCCGTGGATATCATTGAAACGTGTTCGCCGACCTAGCTTCTTGCGCTTAGCTACGCAACTATTTCGGTGGCACAAACCCGCCTCCAAAATAGTTGCTAGGCTAATTGCTCAGAAGCTGTCCAGATCTGATCACACTGGCGTTGGTGGGCTGTTTATCCGTCCGGCGGAAGGTCGGGCTGGGGGTGAGTCAGCCGCGATATTATTCTTGGCGGCTCTGCCGCCTAGAATAAGGCCGAGTTTTGAGATTTTCGGCGCACTTCCGAAAAGCTCAAAATCGTGCCCGCCGCGTTCCACCACCCCCAGCCCGACCTGGAGCCCCACCACACTTGCCCTCCACCAACGCCACGCGCAGCGCAAGCTGTGGACATCATAAAAACGTGTTCGCTAACCAGGTCAGCGAACACGCTTTTTCTAGAACAATCGCAGTAGCCACTGACTGCCATAGAGCAGAACGTAGCTGTAAGCAGCAATCGTAAATGGTTTCAGGAGAATAATGATCAGGGCGAATTTGGTCCAAGTCATTTTGGTCAAACCGGCTAGCATCACTAAAATATCGTCCGGCGCCATGGGTAAGAAGATGGCCAGAGCGAAGAAGCGATCGAAGTAGCGTTGGTTTTTCGTCTTGTCGATATATTTTCGGTATGTTTTCTCCGGGATCAGGTGCAAAATGAAATCTTTTCCATAATGCCGCGCCAGGAAGAAACTAATGAAAGAACCGATCGCGATGCCGACGTAGTTGTAAATGAACCCAGCCAGCGGACCAAATAGGAGCACGCCCACCGCTGTGCTGACCCCGCCAGGAATGATCGGGATGACCACTTGAATGATCTGGACCAGAATAAAGAGCAACGGTCCCGCCACTTGGCGCTGGGCCAAATATTCGTGAAGCAACGTTTGATTTTGGAAAATCCCCAATTGCCACCAATAAACGGTCAAAACAACAATGCCGGTCATTGATAGCGCGGTGACGATATTGATCAATCGTCGACTGGTTTGTGTCGTCAAAAAAGACGCCTCCCTCGTGAATCACCTGATGATAAGGTGATTATAGCAAGGGCGACGTCTGGTTGCACGAAATTTAGCTAACACCAGCCTAACACTTTTGTCATCTCACAGAACCTTCGGAAACAAAACCGCTTGAGCGCGCCTTTGCTGAGGTGACGATTCGAGAAACAACCGGCAAAATTAGGCCAAAGTGACTTCCGGATGCCAATCGGTAAAGTTCTTGACCGCGCCGACCAAATTGGCGTCATTGGAGAAACGACTGGTCTGAATATCCACGGTGGCCGCGGTCAAGCTGGCCCATTTCAAGAGATTGCTGACCCGCTCCGCCAAAATACCTGGCAGATCTTTCCGCGCGGAAACCCCGCCGGCCAAAATAATGCGATCAGGGTTGAAGCTAGAAATCAAATTGAACAAACCCTGCGCGTTATAATCGTAGAATTTATTCAATTCGGTTTGCGCCAACACATCGCCAGCCGCCGCCAATTCGAACAATTGCTTGCCCGTCACCGGCTCACCGCCAGGGTTCTGGTCATTGTAGCGAGCGGCCGCGTTGACCACGGTGCCCATTTGGCTCCAAGTCAATTGCGGTCCCAACTTCATATAGCCGAATTCGCCGCCGACCAAATCGCGCCCCCGGAACAATTGCCGATTCAAAATGACCGAGCCACCGATCCCAGTGCCCAGAGCAATAACCAAGGCGTTATTGACGTCTTTGGCGCTGCCCTTCCATAATTCCGCTAAAGCCGCGCAGTTCGCGTCATTTTCCATGGCAACTGGTAATCCGCCGAACATTTCTGAAAAGGCCGCTTTGATTGGAAAATTGTGGATGTAGGGAATGGCGCTTTCCCCACGAATCTCACCTTTTTCATTATCAACCACGCCTGGCAAAGAGAATGCAACTCCTTGCACAGTATCGGCGTGGCTTTTCAATTCATTGAAAGTCGCCAGCAAGCTTTCTTGCATTTCCACCCACGTTGCTGGTGTTGTGAAAGCCCCTTGCTGTGCCAGTTGATCCGCTGCCCACAAACCATATTTGACGCTAGTTCCACCAAAATCAAACACTACGATTGCCATGTTCTGCCTCCAAAATTAATCGATATTGACCTGAAAAATCAATTGAAACACCATTGAAACTCACGTGACTGAACCGCGACTGAAACACAATTGAAACGCGAAGCTCGACCTGCGCCGCCCAGTCCACTAATTGAGCCGAGATCTGAAGCTAAGTCGCACCAAGCCAAAAGCAATGATACTCTAAATATAACACGATTTCACTAGAAATGAGACCGTTTTTACAAAAAGAATAGACAGCTGGTCAAATTGACTAGTCAGACCGCGGGACGTTACATGCCGCTAACGTTCATCTAGCCGAACGAACAGACTGGTCAGGCGCGTTGGGCAACTAATAAGGTGAACTGATAATGCTCCGTGATCGTCAAATAGCCTTGACGTAACTGAGGCACAAGCGCGCGCTGGGCCGTCTGTAATTTCGCCGCGGTCATTTCGGGATAATCCTGCAAGTAGGTCAGCAATTCTTCGCGATCCAGGCGCTCAGTTGTGGTGAAGTCGAAGGTCTTGGTCGCGACCGTCGCAAAATCTTGGGCCAAGGCCGTTTGATAACTGCGCATCAGCTGCCCGTCGACTTCCGGCCGTTCTGGCGGCAACGCCAACTGCTGCCACAACGGCGTGAACAAGTCATCGCTCACCGCCGTTAAGCGGAAAATCAGTAGCCGCTGGGTCGCCAAACTTGCCAGTTGCCGCAACGCTGCCGGCGTCACCTCAGGCAACATACTGGCGAACACAACTGGATATCGGGCCTGCTGCCGCACCAGTTCTTGCCAACTGGTCTGCCGCCAAGTCAGTTGCCCCCAGGACTGGTCCGCTTGCTGCATTTGCAGGTGTTGCCAGCGCCGGGCCAAGATGGTCAACATCGCCGTGGAAAAATCCGCCACCGCCACAGTTTGCCCCTGTTGAACCAGCGGCAAGGCGAAGCACCCCGTGCCGCCGCCAAGATCCAGCAAGGCGGTTTCGGCCGGCGGTAACAGGTGTTGTTGCCGGAGGTATGTCAAAACCGCCGGGACGTACGCCAGCTGGCTGGCTTGTTCCGCGGCGTAATAATCCGGGGCGAATTCGTCCCACGCCTGTTGTTGCGCGGTTCGGTCGTCGTGCATCATGATGGCTCACCTCTACTTGATAGTTTAGCACACGGGCGCTGGTAAAAGTATGATGCCCGCAGCTTGCGCTGCGAAATTCGGGGTGAGCTCGCTGTGGGCATCACTTTGAGCTTTTCGGAAGGGCGCCGAAAATCTCAAAGCTGAGCCTTGTCCTAAGCGGCAAAGCCGCCAAGGACAATTTCACGGCGATCTCACCCCGAATTTCTCCGCTCCAGCCGCTCAACGTTATAACAGTCGTTTGAGCACTCACGCCATCCGGCAAGCTGTCGCTAATTGACGGAGAGCCACGTAATTGACGACCGTGGTTAATGGTTTTAATTTTCAAATTGGTGACACCGGAACAATTGGCCTGATGTGCTGGAACACGCTTGGGCGGGACCGGCCGTTGCACGCGATTCAATTGACCGTACATCAAATAAGCGAGAAAGTCGCATTTATCGGCTTTTGCTTAACTCTTTTCCTTAACTAATGGTCGAAAAAAACCTGTGAACAGATTGCCGCGTTGCCATCTGAAATGGACGCGCTCAAAGTTCACAGGTTTTTGGATGATCGGTTAGCGTCACTGGCGGCGCCTATTCAGCGTCTCCGTAGACCTGCTTGGCCAGATCGAACGCTGACCAAGCCTTGGGCCAGCCGGCGTAGAACGCCAGATGTGTGATCAACTCGACGACTTCTTGCTTCGTGACGCCGTTTTGCTTGGCGATTTTCAGATGGGCGGCTAATTGCGGCGCGCCCATGGCTAACAAGGCCGCGCACGTGATCAAGCTGCGGTCATGAGCAGACATTTCCGCCTCGCGGGACCAGACTTCACCGAACAAGACATCGTCATTTAATTCTGCGAATTTAGGGGCAAAATCACCTAGGATATCGCGACCTGCTGTTTGTTTCTTACTCATTGTTTTTCCTCCTTGATTATTGGTGACTCGATAAATTGATTAATGTGGCTGTGGCTGGTTAAAAGTATGATGGCCGCAGCTTGCGCTGCGAAATTCGGGGTGAGCTCGCTGTGGGCGCTGTTTTGAGCCAATCCGCAAAGTGCGCGGCTTGTCTCAAAATCAGGCCTTGTCCTAAGCGGCAGAGCCGCCAAGGACAATTTCACGGCGATCTCACCCCGAATTTCTCCGCTCCAGCCGCTCAACGTTTTAACAGGCGTTTGAGCACACACGCCAACCGGCAAGCTATTGCCAATTGATGGGGAGCCACGCAATTGACGACCGTGGTTAGTGGTCACCAGCTTTGAATTGGTGACACCAGTGCAGTCTGTCTGATGAACTAGGACAAAATTTTTCTGAATCAACTGAATCGGTCGTTCTTCACCCAAGAATTGTTCAGGAAACAAGTAGAGATGTTCAGCCTACACGAATTACACCGGTCTCCTACTCCAAATCCGTTGGCATAGCCGTACCACCTCAAAAGTGGGCGATTGATTTGACCTCTACCTTGCAAAACCACTTCGTCGAATATCCAGCTTTGATAGCAGATCGGCTCGATGCTGCCTAGCAACCGCCTCAGGACGTGTGGCTCAGCGGTGAGATTATTCTTAGCGATTTATCGCTTAGAATAAGGCTCGATTTGAAGACAATTCCCGCTTTTGGAATTGGCTTCAAACGATGCCCACCGCGTTCCAGCCACGACAAACGTCCTGAGGCGGTTGCGTCACCACTAAGCCCAGCACCCCTGCCATCAAGCGCAAGATCATGAAGAGAAACTAGCTATTCCAAACCAATGCCACACTCCTAGTCAGGCAATGCGTCATACTCCGCATCAGAAACGGCTTCCAACCATTCCGGCGTGCCAGTGGTGATCGCCACATGCGCGAACCAGCTGTCCTTAGTCGCGCCATGCCAGTGCTTGACGCCATCATGAGTGACGACCACATCGCCGGGATGCAAACGCCGCGCGGGCTGACCCGCTTCTTGATACCAGCCTTCGCCACCGGTCACCAGAAGGATCTGATAACCATGATGATGAATGTGCCAGTGATTCCGGCAGCCGGGCTCAAAGGTCACGTTGCCGACGCCAACATTGATGGCGGGATCCGCGACCAGACTGGCTAAATAGCTTTGACCGGTAAAATATTGAGCGTAAGCGTCATTTTTGGCGCCGCGGGGGAAAATCGTACCGTTTTGAACTGCTTCGTTTTTTACCATAATAAAACCTCCAAAATTTCACTGCAATGATTGCCAATTGGACTGATTGCTAGTTGTTGCGCTGGTTGTGCCGCTGGCTGGATTGCAACCTGGATTACCACCTGGATTGACCCGGATTTGCCTGATGGCTCATTGGCCGGCTTTTTTAGTTGCAGCGCCTGTGGTAGCGCTAGTCGCTCTCCTGATTGGCGCGACTCTCGACCGACTGGCACCGAACCGCTTTTAGCGAAGGCGGTCAGGGGTGGGCGCGCGCCATGACCAGCTGGGATCGTCATAGTTGGCGGCCAGCCAGTTGGTCAGCGGCAGATCGGCTTGGGCCGCGCGACTGCCGCGAACGATTAGTGCTGGATGGAGCTGGGCGCCGGCGCAGAGTTGCGTCAACTGCCGCGCGGTGTCGCCACCGCCGCTGCCTTCATGGGTGCAAAAAGGATAAATCAGCTGACCGGCCCAATCATGGCTGCGCAGATAATCACTGACGATCACTGGCAAGGTCCCCCACCAAATGGGGAAACCGAGAAATATCGGTTGAGCTGGGCGCGGTTCTTGGGCCAAGGGCTGCCAAGCGACCGCGGTCGACTGCGTCAATTCAGTTTTGCTACGCGTCACGGTTTCTTGGTACACCAGCGGGTACGGCGTCACCGGCAACAACGCCTGCAAGGTCCCGCCAACTTTTTGACCAAGCATTTTTGCCAAAACCGCGGTGTTGCCCACGGTCAGCGGACGAACTTTCCCGGCCACGAAATTCTCGCCCGGATGAGAAAAATATAAAATCAATGGCGCCATGGGCCACCTCCTTGACCGGGGACCTTTGACTATTAGCAGAGTGAGAGCCGACCTGGTCAGCTTCTGAGCATTAGCCTAGCAACTATTTTGGAGGCTGGTTTGTGCCTCCGGAATAGTTGCGTAGCTAAGCGCAAGAAGCTAGGTCGGCGAACACGTTTCGAAAAAGGCCCGTCGTCGATGAGATCATCGTACAACGGGCCCGGTAAATTGACCAATGCTTATTTTTGAGTTGGGGATGCTTGGAAGGCATGCTGAAACCGGCGAATCAATTCGGCCACCACCGGCGTGTGCAGACGCTGTTTCCAAGCCAGCACGCAATGCGTTTTGACCGTGGGCGCCAAGGGAATGAAGCGCAGATCCGCGCCCAACCGATTGCTCACCGCGCCTTCGATGGTCACCGCCGCGCCCACCTCGTTGGCCACCAAGGAGAAAACATTGAAAATCAGATTATAAGTCCCCACCACATTCAACTGGTCAGCGGGCACTCCGGCGAAATCACTGAGCAACTGCTGCACCGGCGCGCGACTGGAACAAAGTAGCGGTGTGCCCAGCAGATCGTCCGGCCGGATCTCCGCTTGTTGCGCCAGAAAATTATGCTTTGAAACCAACAAGCCCCAGCGCTCTTCTCGCGGTAAGGTCAGCGTGATGAAATTTTCCGTTGGCACTGGCTCCAGCAAAATAGCCAGATCCAGCAGCCCCTTCTCCAAACGATCGCTGATTTCATCACTGGTCGCTGACAGCAAGTCGAAATGGACCGCCGGATAATCATTGACCAATTCCTCAAGCATTAGCGCCAACGTGTCGGAATTGTCCGCTTCCACACAGCCGATGGTGAAGTGTCCGCTTAGCTGACGTTGGCGTTTTTGCGCCAAGGCCTGCTCTAATTGTTGGTCGAGCTGTAAGATTTCGGCGGCCCGTTCTTTCAAAAATAAACCTTCTTGGGTCAGGGTCAAGCGATGATGTTGGCGGTCAAAGAGCGGCGCGCCGACTTCTTCCTCCAGCTCGTGGATTTGGCGGCTCAACGTTGGTTGGGTGATATGTAGCGCTTGCGCTGCCTGGGTGATGTTTTGTTCTGTTGCCACTGTCCAAAAATAGCGCAATAATCTGATTTCCATCGCGGTCCCCACTCTCACTGAATTTCTCTCTTCAGTATACACCGTCCCGGCTTCTCACGGGAAAACTATCTGCGGCAGTAGGTTGAAAAAGTAGGTTGGCCGCAGCTTGCGCTGCGAAATTCGGGGTGAGCTCGCTGTGGGCGCTGTTTTGAGCCAATCCGCAAAGTGCGCGGCTTGTCTCAAAATCAGGCCTTGTCCTAAGCGGCAAAGCCGCCAAGGACAATTTCACGGCGATCTCACCCCGAATTTCTCCGCTCCAGCCGCTCAACGTTATAGCAGCCGTTTGAGCACTCACGTCGGCCAGCAAGCTATGGTAAATTGATGGGGAACCACGCAGTTGATGACCGTTGTTAGTGGTCACCAGCTTTAAATTGGTGACACCAGTGAAGTCTGTCTGATGAACTGAGGCAAGTTCTTGATGAACCAGCTGGATCGGTCGGTTTCCAACCAAAATCCGTTTAAATAAGTTAGATAAAGTTGGCGCCACTATCCGAAATGTACCGACCTATGCCCCCGAATCTGTTGACATTGCAGTACCACCAAAACAGTTGGCGATTGTTTTGACCTCTAGCTTGCAAAACCACTTCGTCAAATCCTTCGCCTCGATTACAGATAGGCTCAATTCTGCCTAGCAACCGCCTCAGGACGTGTGGCTCAGCGGTGAGATTATTCTTAGCGATTTATCGCTTAGAATAAGGCTCGATTTGAAGACAAGCCGCGCACTTTGCGGATTGGCTTCAAACGACGCCCACCGCGTTCCAGCCACGACAAACGTCCTGAGGCGGTTGCGTCCACATCCAGACCCCGCACACCTGCAATCAAGCGCAGGTTCAAGAACCAATCCCAGATTTCTGGAATCCGTTGGCATTGCTGTACCACCAGAAAAGGGCGATTGTTTTGACCTCTAGCTTGCAAAACCACTTCGTCAAATCCTTCGTATCGATTGCAGATAGGCTCAATTCTGCCTAGCAACCGGCTGGGACTGCGCGGCTCAGTGGTGAAATTGTCCTTGGCGGCTTTGCCGCTTAGGACAAGGCTCGATTTGAAGACAATTCCCGCTTTTGGAATTGGCTTCAAACGACGCCCACCACGTTCCAGTCCGCATCAGCAGTCCCAGCCGGTTGCGCTCACGCGCAACACCCACCGCACCTGCCATCAAGCGAACAGCCAAAAACCAGCGACTGGTTTTTTCAAAATAGCCCAGGGTTCGAAGATAGCCATAAATTACTTTCAAAAGTTGTTGACAACACTGCGATTTCTCGGTATGATTTTAATTGTGTTAAATTAAGAGACTGCCGCTTTAGCTCAGCAGGTAGAGCACCACCATGGTAAGGTGGGGGTCGCCGGTTCGAATCCGGCAAGCGGCTTTCCAGAGGCTTTATATTATTAAATTAACGCCCCTAAATGTTGGTAAAACAGCATTTAGGGGTTTTTCTTTGCGTGCGGTTGCTTCGAATCGAAAGTTCGTGTGCACATCTTATGCACATTTGGTCAGACTTATGGGCAGGCATTTTTTCGGTAGCAATGATTTTAACCATGGGACTGAATTTCCGAATGGCGCTTATTCGCACAGAGCATCCGAATAAGCGCCATTCGGAGTCAGAAGATTTCTCGCGTTCGCGTGTGCGGGTCGGCCGCCAGCGTGCTGGTAAAAATGTGCTATAATAAAATTATTTTTATGAGGGCTTTGGGCGGGAACCATGGTGGTGGAGGCAATGGCGATGGGCGCGCAATTGATTATTATTCGAGGAAATTCGGCCAGTGGGAAGACGACGACGGCGCAGCAATTGCAGCTGGCCTTGCAACCGGCGGCGACGTTGTTGATCCCGCAAGATGTGGTGCGCCGCGATATGCTGCACGCGCCGGACAAATCCGGCAACTTGGCGCTGGCGTTGATTCGGGACTTGGCGGAATTTGGCCGTCAAAATTGTCGCTATGTTATTTTGGAAGGAATCTTGAAAAAATCGGTTTATGGGGAAATGTTGCAAGATATTAGCGCAACCTTTGCCACACCACCTTTGGTTTACTATTTCGACCTGTCTTTCGCCGAAACGGTGCGGCGTCATGCCACGCAGGCAAACGCCAGCTCTTTTGGCCGCGTGGAATTGACCCAGTGGTGGCAAGCCCACGATCAATTGGAGACGGAGCACGAACGGCTCTTTACCAGTGCGGAAACCCTGGCGCAACGAGTTCGACTCATTCTGGCTGATCTTGGGGTTTAGTCCCACTAGTGAAATGCCGCCCGAGAATATCTAAATCCCGCGATCGACCCGCCAGTAGCGCCACGCCAGGCAAATGGGCCCACGGTGTGAAGCCGTTTTTGCGAAAAAGGTGCTGACTGGCTTGGTTATGCCCGAAAACATAGGCCAGCAATGTGGTGACTTCCAGGCGCGGCAGCTGCGTCACAACAAAGTCCAGCGCCTGCTGCCCCACCCCCTGGCCTTGCGCTTGATCGGCCAAATAGAGACTGATTTCGGCAGTGCGCGCGTATGCCGCCCGCCCATAAAAATCCTCCAACCCGACCCAGCCGACCACTTGGCCCGCCGCGATCAGCAGCCAAAGTGGGCGCCGCCGCGGATCATGCGCCGCAAACCAAGCCTGGCGTTGCGCCACCGTCACCGGGGCCAAATCCGCGGTGGCTCGATGCCCGGGGATTGCTTGGTTATAAATGGCCACGATTTGCGGCAGATCCGCCGCCGTTGCCTGAACAAAAGTTATTTCCATTATCGGTCCTCACTATTTTCGTTTTTTCCTGGTCGGCGCGTTTGCATATTTTCATTTTATGCAAGCTTTTGCCGGCTTTTTTTGGATATTTTATGGGAACTAACGGTTTCTTGATCGTGGGCTTCACTTTGGTCGCAAGCCACACCGGCCGAAAACCGCCGCCACTGCCGATTTTCTCAGGAAATTGGGCAAATTGGTCAGCGGCGCCTTACTTTTTACTAGGGTGAGTCCCTTTGTTTTACAATTCGTGAAATTCGTGGTAATTTAAGAGCGAATGAACGGGATGGTGCTCCCGACAACCGCTGAAAAGCTGATGGCGCCTGCTTGAATGATACTGTTGCCACGGTGATCGTGGTCAATTCGTATGGTTTGAGCAGGCGTCTTTTTTATGCCATTTTTAGCACAAAGAGTCGGCGAACATGTCATTAAAAAAATAAGGGGGAACTAGCATGACAGTAGTAATTGAAAATGTTAAAGCACGGGAGATTTTTGATTCGCGGGGCAATCCGACCATCGAAGCCGATGTGATTCTGTCCGACGGCACGTTGGGGCGGGCCGAGGTGCCATCAGGCGCTTCCACCGGCGATCGCGAAGCCGTTGAATTGCGCGATGGCGGCACGCGGCTCATGGGCAAAGGCGTGCTCAAGGCAGTGGCCAACGTCAATGGCAAAATCAAGAAAGCACTGATTGGCCAAGATCCTTGCCAACAAGCGGAAATCGATAAAATCATGATCGACTTAGACGGCACCCCAAACAAGGCCCGCCTCGGCGCCAACGCGATTTTAGGCGTTTCCATGGCAACCGCTCGCGCAGCCGCCGCCAGCAAACATTTGCCATTGTATCGTTACTTGGGCGGCGTTGATTTGGAATTGCCACAACCATTCTTCAACGTCATCAACGGCGGCGTTCATGCCGACTCAGGCATCGCCGTGCAAGAATTCCTGATCACCCCGATCGAGCGCACCAGCTTCCGGGATGGCATGGAAAAAATCGCCAACATTTATCACACTTTGAAGAAAGTTTTGGCTAAGGAAGGCTATGAAACCGCGGTTGGTGACGAAGGTGGCTTCGCGCCGAAATTAAGCAGCACCGAGGAAGCCATCGAAATGCTGTATCGGGCCATCAAAGAAGCCGGCTACGAACCTGGTAGCGAAATCGGCATCGCCATTGACCCCGCCTCCAGCGAATTCTACTCCGACGAAACGCACAAATACAGTTTCGAAGGTAAGGAACTCGACTCCGACGAACTCCTAGTCTACTACCAAAAACTCGTCGCCGAATATCCTGCCTTGATCTCCATCGAAGACGGCTTCTCCGAACACGACTGGGACGGCTTCAAGAAGCAAACTGATGTTCAAGGCAAACAAATCCAGCTGATCGGCGACGACATTTTCGTCACCAATCCAAAGATATTCAAGGAAGGCATCGACAAAGGCGTGGCCAACTCGATCTTGATCAAGCTGAACCAAATCGGCACCGTCACCGAAACCATCGCCACCATGAAAATGGCCCGGGCAAATGGTTACACCACCATGATTTCTCACCGTTCTGGTGAAACCGGCGATACCTTTATCGCTGATTTCGCGGTCGCGATGAATGCCGGTCAGATCAAGACCGGTTCAATGGCACGGAGCGAACGGGTCGAGAAGTACAATCAGTTCCTGCGGATCGAAGAAGAACTAGGCGGCAATGTTGGTCTGGCGCACTTCCCGAAACGCTAACTTAATTCTGGCTCCAAAATTATAACCAATTTACAACCCAATGAAAAGGCCGCTGTTCGCCCAGCGGCCTTTTTGTGTGCTTGGTTGGCATTCGTTGCTGTTGTTCTTCGCTTCTATTGTTTGACTCTTCGCTGAATGCAGGTGTGGGTGGGTATTGCGCGTGAGCGCAACCGGCTGGGACTGCTGTTGCGGACTGGAACGTGGTGGGCGTCGTTTGAAGCCAATCCGCAAAGGCGCGGCTTGTCTTCAAATCGAGCCTTGTCCTAAGCGGCAAAGCCGCTAAGGACAATTTCACCACTGAGCCGCGCAGTCCCAGCCGGTTGCTAGGCAGAATTGAGCTTATCTGCAATCGAAGCTGAATATCTGACGAAGTGGTTTTGCAAGATAGAGGTCAAACAATTGCCCTCCTTTGGGGTGGTACGGCAATGCCAACTGATTCAGATTAGAAGGTCGGGACATTTTGTGTAGGCTGAACATCTTTACTTGTTTCCTGAACGATTCATGGTTGGAAATCGGCCGATTCAGTTGATTCGCTGAGAACTAGGTTGATCATCAAACCGACTGCGCTGGTGTCACCAATTTAAAGCTTGTGACCACTACCCACGGTCGTAAAGTGCGTGGTCCCCCATCAATTGACCATAGCTTGCCAGTCGGCGTGAGTGCTCAAACGGCTGTTAAAACGTTGAGCGGCTGGAGCGGAGCGTGGCGTTGGTGGTTCGCTTACTCGTCTGGCGGAAGGTCGGGCTGGGGGTGAGTCAGCCGCGATATTATTGTTGGCGATTTATCGCCTACAATAAGGCCGAGCTTGAAGATTTTCGGTGGGTTTCCGAAAAGCTTCAAGTCGTGCCCGCAGCGTTCCACCACCCCCAGCCCGACCTGGAGCCCCACCACATCTGCCCTCCACCAACGCCACGCGCAGCGCAAGCTGCGGGCAATCTACTTTTGGAGGTGGTACGGCAACACCAACGGATTTGGATTAGGTAGTCGGGACATTTTGCATGGACTGAACAGTCTCTACTTGTTTCCTTAATAATCCTCGGTGAAATCGACCGATCCAGCCGATTCATCCAGAACTTGCATTAGTTCATCAGACCGACTGCACTGGTGTCACCAATTTAAAGCTTGTAACCACTAACCACGGTCGTCAGTTACGTGGTTCCCCATCAATTGACAATAGCTTGCTCGTTGGCGTTAGTGCTCAAACGGCTGTTAGAACGTTGAGCGGCTGGAGCGGAGAAATTCGGGGTGAGATCGCCGTGAAATTGTCCTTGGCGGCTTTGCCGCTTAGGACAAGGCCTGATTTTGAGACAAGCCGCGCACTTTGCGGATTGGCTCAAAACAGCGCCCACAGCGAGCTCACCCCGAATTTCGCAGCGCAAGCTGCGGGCATCCTACTTTTGACCAACCAGCTTTTCACAACAGCCGCATCAAGGGCGGGTCAGGCCAAGCCATCCCAAGCAGGCAGGACGATCGGCTCGCCATCAGCTACCGCAAGCTCGGCAGCAGTCAAGTATTTACGCTGCACAACAACTTCATAGGTAAACTCGTCAAACCAGGCCGGACTCATCACAAAATAACCCTTGGCGCCAACCTCATCACCCCAGCTGTTCTCAACCTCCCACTGCGTCGCCTGATCAGCGACCAAATCGACCCCGGTCAAGGTCATCGCGTGCGTCACTTCGGCCTCACCGTAACGGAATCGATCCGCCTTATTCAAGCTCAGATCGACGCCAAATAGTTGATCGACTTGATGTAACTGCGGATCCAATAATCCTTCTTTACGCTCACTTTGCTTGCCCACATCATTGCCAAACCACACCGTTTCACCGTCGCGTAATTGCGCGATCGCCGCGCGGCGCAAACTTGCCATCGCCACATTGGTGAAAATGATCGGCAAGCCGCCGACCACATTTTCTTCGGCGGGCAGTCGGTACGCTCGATCCAACGGCTTATCCGGCGCGTTGGTCAGCACGACATAATTATCCAGGTCCATGGTGAAATAGTCGGTGAAGAAGGCTTGAGGCGTTAAGTCAGCTACTCGATGATATTTTTTATCATCGTCGCGATATTCTAGGTCGAAGGAAACTGGGGGTTCGCCGACCGCGACCGCCGTCATGCGATAAACCTCGCTCAACAAGGTTTGCCGCCGGGCATTGATCTCGCCCGCGGTCGCGCCGCCGTTCTTCAACTCGCGCAAAATCGCAGCATCGCGCCGCAACTTCAAATCCAAGGCCGCGCCGAAACCGGCAGTGGCGTTGGTGTTAAAAGTTTCCGGCATCGCCGCTTGGGGCACCACCCCATACTTCTTGACCAAACTGGCCGCCATCGCCCACTGCCCGCCGTCTTGACCGGGGCCGGCCAAATAAAAGGCGACTTCCCGATCATCAACAGGGCGATCCGCCGTCCGCAGAATATTGTCATAGAAAATATTGGCGCTTTCCACCTTATCCCAGAAATACAAATAAGATTGGGACAACTCAAAGTCCTTAACCTTGTATTTTTGCGCAAAACTGTGACGCAACGTATTCAATAATGAGAAAAGCCAGCAACGTCCCGATTGCTTCTGATTGGTCACGCCACCAGTTTCTACCTCCACGGAAAAAGTCCGATTCAGCCGCACCGCCACCTCAGGATTGTAGCTAGCCTCCAAAACACCGCTACGCATCGCCGCATGTTGGGCCACCGTTAAATTCGCCGCGCTAAAGTTATCCCGAAACGCCTGTAATTGTTGTTGATCGATTTCATGTGTCATGATCAAACCGCCTCACTTTTATGATTAGTTATTATCAGTACCATACCACAAATCATGATGGCTTGATGTGAAATAATGAGAAATAATGATAAAAAGTTAGAAAAGATTGCCCAGCCCCCCAATTTCCGGTCAAGATTAGCGGTACTTCAACTCAAAAGTGCTCCCGTCATTCCTAGATGAACAGCGGCGGCTAGAGCCCAGCAGTTTCCTGGACATCAAAAAAGTCCGCATCGTCAATTTTACTTGACGACACAGACTTTTTTGATTTTTACGGGTCTAGAATTTTTACTAGGTTATTCTAGTTGCGATGAATCACTAGAATTTACTGATCGTCATACTGCTGATCCTTGGGTTCATGGGGCAGCGGTTGGCGCGGCACTTTGTGTTCCGGCTCGCCGGTGATGCCATCATGTTCGTGGTGATGGTGATGATGATGCGCGATTTGCGCCGCTGCTGCGGCCGCTTCCGGATAGGTTTTGCCGTAGCGCACCGCGGCTTCGTCTTCATCCAAATAACGGAGGCTGATCCGATCGGACTTGCCCAAAATCAGCGGCACCTTTTCCACGACCACATCGGCGAATTCCAGGCCGAACCAAGAGGCCGGATTGCTGGTAATATTTTGCAGGCCGACCCGCAATTGGATCATGGTCCGTTCGAAGGACTTGATCTGCGTTGCCGGTGAGATCACATCTTGCACAATGACAAAACTGAAATCGCCCACATCCCGACCGACAATGGTGGTATATTTCTTCGGTTGCGGATCGATCTGACCCCGTTCGATCATCTCGTGCACGATCGCCCGCAAGTAGACATTGACCCGCTGTTCCCGCCGGAAACCAAGGTAAAGCTGCACGTTGATCACGTTCCGCGTGCCCAAAGTATCCACACTATATTCCGCGGTGTAGGGCTCGTCAGTCACATTGACCGTCACGAACCAGTAAGCCTTGGCCCGCTTTGGCCGTTTATCCAAGATCGAGTACATCATTTCCCGCTTGACCTTGTTGCCTGGCTTGACCTTCGCCATGTAAACCACATTATCGGAGTAAGTCGGCAAGCCTTCATCATTACTCAAGCGACTGAGTTGATCCTTGTAATCGTCCAGACTGACATAGGCCGAACGATATTCTTCCCGGTCGCGAATGCGATTGCCGTAATACCAGATATACATCACCAGCAAGATCACACCGGCAATGATCGCGGTGACATAGCCACCATGCACGAATTTGACCAAGGAAGACACCAAGAACATCCCCTCGATTATCCCAAAGAAGACCACCATCAACGCGGCCCAAATCAGTTTCACGTTACGCAAACGCAAGAATTGATACAGCAAAAGCGTGGTCATCAGCATGGTCACCGTGATCGCCAAACCATATGCCGCTTCCATATGTGACGAAGTTTTGAAATAAGCGATGATGCCCAAACAAGCGATCCACAAAATATTATTGACTAAAGGAATATAGATCTGACCGTGTTTTTCCGTGGGATAAACGATTTTCATCCGAGGGAAGAACTTCAGCCGTACCGCTTCTGAAACCAAGGTGTAAGACCCGGTGATCAGCGCCTGGGACGCAATGATCGCCGCTAAGGTCGCCAAAACGATCCCGACCAGCCGCCACTCACCAGGCAACATTTCGAAGAAGGGATTGAAGGTCGCGTCCTTAGCCAGGGCCGCGTTGTTCGCGTTGTTCATCACCCAGACCCCTTGGCCCAGGTAATTCAACATCAAGCTGACGAAAACAAACGGCCAACTCCCGTAAATATTGACCCGCCCCACGTGGCCCACGTCCGAATAGAGCGCCTCCGCCCCGGTGGTCGCCAAGAAGACGCTCCCGAGAATGAAGACCCCCACATGATTATCCGGGTTAAAGAACAACAAATTGATCGCGTAATATGGATTCAGCGCCCGCAAAATCGACAGATCCGCCGTCATATGCAACAAGCCACTGATCCCCAAGAACAGGAACCAAATGAACATGATCGGACCGAACGCCCGACCGATTGCTTTCGTCCCAAAACGCTGGATCAAGAATAAGAATGACAAAATGATCACCGTAATAATGATCACTTCCGTCTGCGACTTGACCGGTTCCACGCCGTTGAACTTGATGCCCTTCAAGCCCTCGATCGCCGTGGTCACCGTAACCGCTGGCGTCAACATCCCGTCCGCCAGCAACGCCGCGCCCCCGATCAACGCCGGGTAGATCAGCCACTTCTTCCGCCGCCGCACCAACGCGTACAGCGAGAAGATCCCGCCTTCGCCATGATTCGTCGCCTTCAGCGCGATCATCACGTACTTGATCGACGTCAACAGCATGACCGTCCAGAATATCAAAGAAATACTACCCAAAATCATCGAACGTGAGGCCGTATTCAAACCGCCATTATCAGCGATAATGGTTTTCATTACATAAAGCGGCGAAGTTCCGATATCACCATAAACGATCCCAATGGTGATCAGCAACCCGGCCATCGAAATGGCACTCCGCTTTCTTGCATTTAACCGCATTTTATCTTCCTCCAGCATAACTATCCCTTGGGCTTGTTTCCACCCGCGCCACCGCATGAAAAAAGCTCCCTTGTCTGTCAGGTCATTCCATTATTTCCGGGCACAACCTGCATCACTTGAGAACTAAGCCAATGCCGCTACTTTACAAGACTTATACCCGACTGTCAATAGAAAAAGTGAAGAAAAGTTTAAATTTCATCGGCGGCCTTGCACCACCGGCCTGTCACCATAAATGACCCTCGTAGCAGCGCTACGAGCGCCCGCTTTTCGTGAGGATTTCTCCGGTTGCTGGGAAAAGTAGGTTGGCCGCAGCTTGCGCTGCGAAATTCGGGGTGAGCTCGCTGTGGGCGTCACTTTGAGCTTTTCGGAAGGGCGCCGAAAATCTCAAATCTGCGCCTTGTCCTAAGCGGCAGAGCCGCCAAGGACAATTTCACGGCGATCTCACCCCGAATTTCTCCGCTCCAGCCGCTCAACGTTTTAACAGTCGTTTGAGCACTCACGCCAATTGGCAAGCTATGGTCAATTGATGGGGAGCCCCGCAGTTGACGACCGTGGCTGGTGGTCACAAGTATTAAATTGGTGACACCAGTACAATCTGTCTGATGAACTATAGTAGATTCTTGGTGACCCAAACAAATTGGCTGATTTCCAATCAACACCCGCTTGAGTGTGCAAGTTTTTTTGCGATACCGAATGTACCGACTTTCTAATTCAAATCAGTTGATGTTGCCGTACCACTACAAAAAGGGCAATTGTTTGACCTCTATCTTGCAAAAGCACTTCGTCAAATATCCAGTTTCGATTGCAGATAAGCTCGATTCCGTCTAGCAACCGCCTCAGGACGTGTGGCTCAGTGGTGAAATTGTCCTTGGCGGCTTTGCCGCTTAGGACAAGGCTCGATTTGAAGACAAGCCGCGCTCTTTGCGGATTGGCTTCAAACGACGCCCACCGCGTTAGCCACGACAAACGTCCTGAGGCGGTTGCGTCCCCATCGAAACCCACCACGCCTGCAATCAAGCGCAGGTTCAAGAACCGATCCCAGACTTTCGGAATCCGTTGGCATTGCCGTACCACCACAAAAAAGTGGGAATTGTTTTGACCACCACACTTGCAAAAGCACTTCGTCAAATCCTTCGCCTTCGATTGCAGATAGGCGCAATTCTGCCTAGCAACCGGCTGAGACTGCGCGGCTCAGTGGTGAAATTGTCCTTGGCGGCTTTGCCGCTTAGGACAAGGCTCGATTTGAAGACAATTCCCGCTTTTGGAATTGGCTTCAAACGATGCCCACCACGTTCCAGTCCGCAACAGCAGTCCCAGCCGGTTGCGTCCACATCTAGACTCAGCATACCTGCCATCAGGCAAAAATTCAGGAATAGAACACCGCCGTTCCAAATCAGTTCAAAGAGCCAAAACAATTCCCACAACAACCTCAAAAAGAAAAAATGCTTGCGCCCAAAACCCGGCGCAAGCAAAGCCCGGTGCCAGCTAGGACTCCGGTGCAGAAATCTGATTTACAAAAATATAACTGGCCGACTTGAAGCTGACTGGAATCGTCGCGCCGGCGTTGGTGCGCACCACAATCGGACCTTCGAAGGGTTCATGACGCAAAACGGTCATCTCCGTACCCAATGGCAGACCTAGATTTTGGTAATAGGCCAAGAATTCGTGATTATCAATGACTCGCTTGATCTGAACGGTGGTGCCATCCGAAATATCGACCAAGACTTGATCGTCGGAATCAGTTTCCTCCGCGTTGCCGGGAATGATCCCGCCGTGCGGACAGCGCTCAGGTGCGTCCAAGTATTCGTTCAGCCGCTGGATCAGCATCCCATCAGTGGCGTGTTCCAAAACATCGGCGGCCTCGTGCACCTCGCCGATATTATAATCCAGCTTATCGTGGAGGAACACCTCCCAGATCCGATGACGCCGCACCAAATTCGTGGCGATCTCCCGCCCCTTATCCGTTAGCGAAATCTCATTATAAGGCGTGTGACTGACCAGCTTCTCCTTGGACAAACTCGTCAGCATTTCCGTGACCGATGGCGCGCTAACTTGCAAAATGTCGGCAATATTTTTATTCGTAATCTTCCGTTGATCATGATTCAACTCATAGATCGCTTTCAAATAATTCTCTTGACTTGGTGACATTGTCCCAACCTCCAAGTGTGCATCTCAAACCAATGTTACAGCTTCCATTATAACGTATTTAACAAATTCCTGCTTGGAAAAAACGAAGCGCTTTATTTCAAAGCAGAGTGCGGAGCGCAACGGGTTGACTTTGAGCATTAGCCTAGCAAAGGTTTTGGAAGCCGCTTTTTGCTTCCAGAACCTTTGCGTAGCTAAGCGCAGAAGTCAGTTGCGCGCAGCACGTTTCAAAATCCAGAGCGCGAGCCAGCCCGGTTAGCTTCTGAGCATTAACCTAGCTAGGATTTTGGAGGCAGGTCTTTGCCTCCGGAAGCCTAGCGTAGTTAAGCGCAAGAAGCTGGGCTGGTGAGCACGTTTCAAAAGCAGAGTGCGGAGCGCAACGGGTTGACTTTGAGCATTAGCCTAGCAAAGGTTTTGGAAGCCGCTTTTTGCTTCCAGAACCTTTGCGTAGCTAAGCACAGAAGTCAGTTGCGCGCAGCACGTTTCAAAATCAGAGTGCGAGCCGACCCGGGTAGTGCTTGAGCATTAGCCTAGTAACTGTTTTGGGAGCTGAACTTTGCTCCCACAACAGTTACGTAGCTAAGCGGAAAGCACTGGGTCGGTGAGCACGTTTAAAAAAAAGACACCGTCCGCAGACGATGTCGTAATCAAGTCAAAGTTAAGTTATGGAGAATGGAGAATAGCGGTCGCGGCTATGGATTAAAGCCGTTTACCAAAGGCTGGTGACCAGTTGCTGATTGATTGATAAGTAACGGATTGGCCAGGTTGTGGTGAGTGGATGTACTGCCCACCGCCAACGTAAACGCCAACGTGGTACGCAGAACCAACGCCACCCCAGAAGACCAAATCGCCAGCTTGTAAGCTACCGATGGAAACATATGAGCCTAATGAGCTCATCGCTTGGGCTGTCCGTGGCAAGGAAACACCAGCTTGGCGAGCCGCATAGTAGATCAACCCTGAACAGTCAAAGCCCGCAGGTGATGAACCGCCCCAAACATATGGTACGCCGATGTATTTAGCAGCGTTAGAAGCAATCGAGCCACCGCTAACGGAAACACTAGCTGAGCCAGAGTTGCTTGAGTTAGAGCTTGAGTTATTTGAAGTTGAGCTATTGCTTGAACTGCTTGACCGACGGGTTGTCGATGCCACAGATGCGGAAGTCGTTGCGACCCGCGAAGCCGCTGCAGCAGTTGCGGAAGCCAATTCACTTTGCAATTTTGCGATTTCTGACTTATTGTCTTCGATCTTCTTAGTTAAAGCTTCTTGGGCTGATTCAGCGTCAGCTTTCTTGTTATCAAGGGCAGCTTTTTCATTAACCAAAGTTGCTTTGATGGTAACCAAGCTTGACTTCTGAGCCGCTTGCTTAGCACGTAGATCTTGGATCTTGGCTTCTGCTTCTTTGACAGCGTCCATCGCTTCCTTGTTGGCGTCGCCTAAGTTCTTGACCGCAGCCAACCGGGACATTGCATCACTGATCGAATCAGAGCTGAAAATAAAATCAAGGTAAATGTTGCCGGTAACACTATTAGAAGATTCCGCTTGTAAGTTCTTCGCTTGTGCCCGTAAAACAGACTTGCGATTAGCTAATTCTTCTTTAGCAGCGGCGATCTGCTTGTCAGAAGTCTCGATGCTGGCTGTGACCGTCGTGATCTTCTTCTCGGCTGCCGCGATTTCGCGGATCTTGTCAGAAACTTCATTGGTCAGTTTGGCAACTTGGTTCTGTTGCTCATTCAATTGTGATAGCAGATTGTTGCCAGCGCTCTTCTTGCTGGCCAGTGAACTCTTTGCTTCGGAAACTTTGTCGGCGCTAACTGAATTGACACCCATAAATGTTGGTGCGGCTAAAATCAAAGCCGCTGCAGTAACCACAATACGCTTCGTTATCTTCATCAAATTTGTACACTCCCATAACTTAATTACAAAGCGCATTATAGCATGGGAACTATTACACGACTGTTACAGCGAGTCAAAGTTCATGTGACTTATATTACACCAATGTAACACTGTGTCCAGATGCCTACTCTAGCAACGATCTTCATTGTTATTTTTCTTTAGAGAATTCTTAAAAAAGTCTTGACGAACGGCAAATCAACCGTTTACATGACCAAATAAATGAAAAACCTTTTAATTTTAAAACGTTTGCAGGAATTGATCGACACCACTGGCACCCACGCAAAAAGACCCAACAGAGATCCTGCTGAGCCTCAATCAACTATTTAGCTTAGGGAAAAACTTAGTCAAACGCTGGAAAAATCATGATCGCACATTTAGTAAGGGCTGTGAACGTAAGTGTAGGCGCCAACGTTGCTGATCGTTTGCAAGTTAGGACCGCTTGGTGATGAGAAGCCCATCCCGCCTTGCGAGATCGTGATCGTGCCCGCCGCGGCGTTGTAAGATTCTACGTAAGCGACGTGGCCATATTGGCCGTCAGCTGTCCATTGACCGCCGACTGATTGACCGGCAGCGAAACTAACGATCGCGCCAACCGCTGGCGTATTGTTGACCGTGAATCCAGCCGCACGCGCGCTATTGCCCCAATCGGCGCCATTGCCCCAGCTACCGCCAGCCCAACCGGACCGTTGGTAAGCGTACCAAGTACATTGACCCCATGAATAAGGGTTGTTGCCGGTGTGAGTCACATTCGGTGTCCCAGTTGAACTGCCAGAATTGACATTACTTGAACTGGAATTACTTGAACTTGTGGAACTGTTAGTTGCCGAGCTGGCCGCTTTTTGAGCTGCCTTGGCCGCAGCTGCCGCAGCCTTGTTCGCCTTCTCTTGGGCTGCTTCGGAAAGTGCCGACTTCAAGGTAACTTGCAAGTTTTCCAAAAGATCCTGGTTCGCCGTGACTTCGGTTTGCAACTTGGCAACCGCAACACTGGCCGCCTTCTGCGCTTCAACCAAATCAGCCTTGTCGCTGACCAATTGCGCTTTGCTGTCAACCAAAGCCTGTTGTTTCTTGTCTTGTTCGTCCTTCAGATCTTGCAATTTGTTCTCGGACTCTTTGACCGCGTCCATTGCTTCCTGGTTGGCCTTATTCAGCTTGCCCACCGCGAAAGAACGGGATAACAATTCGGTGAAACCATCACTACTTAAAACAAAATCAATGTAAACATTGCCAGAAACACTATTGCTAGATTGCTTTTGCAATTCGACCAATTGATTTTTCAAAACCGTCCGCCGGTTCTTCAATTCGATCTGCGTTTCTTTGATCTCGCCGGCGATTTCGTCCAAACGCTTCTGTGACGCTTGGATATCAGAAGTGACACTGGCGATTGCCTGGTTCTTCGCCACGACCTTCTTGTCCAAACTCCAAACTTTGCTTTGGAGTTCATTCATTTCGGCGATCAATTTTTCTTTTTTCGATTTGTTACTGGAAATTGCGGACTGCGCCTCTGAAACTGAATCAGCGTGAACGGTTCCGACTTGAGCCATCACTGGACCGGCTAATAAAAGCACGGCTGCGCCTACGAATAATGTGCGATTGCGTTTTTTCAAATTGTACACTCCCATGACTTATTACTTTCGCAGTATAACATAGTAACCTTTACGAGAAGGTTACAGCCCTGCGAAGAAGTCATGACATCGCTTTGGGGAAATCACATTATAACGAATTGCTCATGGTCAGAATGTGGCCACATCAGTGTTCCCTTCATGAAAAAACTGGTCAAGCAGTTAGGCTGATCAGTTCTTTGATTGCTTTGGCTGGTAAAAGTTGGTTGGCCGCGGCTTGCGCTGCGCGTGGCGTTGGTGGATGGCAGATGTGGTGGGGCTCCAGGTCGGGCTGGGGGTGGTGGAACGCGGCGGGCACGATTTTGAGCTTTTCGGAAGTGCGCCGAAAATCTCAAAACTCGG
>NZ_BAAABI010000016.1:0-22149 GCF_054785215.1 Lapidilactobacillus salsurivasis
ATCCTGAGACCAAGAAACTCCTCTGGGGTGGACATTTGTGGTCGCCAAGCTATTACATGGGGACACTCGGCAACATGTCAAAAGAGACGGTTGCCAACTATATTCAAAATCAGAGAACAGAAAGGGGCAAGGCGGGACGGCCAAGCAAGCAAGCTAACTAGCGTTAGCAAGTGCAGGCTTTCCTCCTCTGACTAAAGTCAGAGGTTTCCCGCCCAAAATTGTAATGAATAAGCAACCAATTGGTTTTTTGGATTCTGGGGTCGGCGGGTTGACCGTCGTTAAAGAAGCCCTGCGCCAGTTACCACATGAAGATATTGTCTTTATCGGTGACCAGGCACGATTACCTTATGGTCCGCGGCCCGCGCAGCAAGTGCAGGCGTTTACGTGGCAATTAACCCGTTTTCTGTTGAAACAAAATATTAAAATGCTTGTTTTCGCGTGCAATACCGCGACTGCCGATGCGCTTGAGATAATCAAGCCACAGTTGCAGATCCCGGTGGTGGGGGTGATCTTGCCCGGTGCTCGCGCGGCGATCAAGGCCACCAAGAACCGCCGGATCGGTGTCATCGCTACCGAAGGAACCATCAAGTCCGCGGCCTACCAGCAGGCAATCCAGCGTCGTGATCCGCAATTACAGGTCCTGAGTTTAGCTGTTCCCAAGTTTGTGACCTTAGTCGAAAGTGGCCAATATAATCACCCGATCGCCCGGAAAATCGTGGCCGAAATGCTGCAACCGTTTGTCGGCAGCGGCATTGATACCTTGATTCTTGGGTGTACGCATTATCCGCTGTTGCGCCCGTTGATCCAAGATTTTCTCGGCCCTGAGGTGCAGTTGATCGATTCTGGCGCCGAGGCTGTTTCTGAGGTGTCGGTTTTACTGGACTATTTCGAGATCACCAACCAGGATCTGGCTCACCATGGTCAGGCCCACTTTTATACCACGGCTTCACCGAAGATGTTCGATCAGATTGCGTCAGACTGGTTGGATTTGCGGGATTTGAAGGCGCAACAAGTCAATGTGACGCAGGATGACAGTGAGAGCTACCCCGGATAGCTTCAGAGCATTAACCTAGTTAGGATTTTGGAGGCGGTCTATGCCTCCAGAAGCCTGACGTAGTTAAGCGCAGGAAGCTGAGGTGGCGAACACGTTTCAAAAACAAGAGTGAGAGCCACCCCGGGTAGCTTCTGAGCATTAGCCTAGCAAAGGTTTTGGAAGCGCACTATGCTTCCGGAACCTTTGCGTAGCTAAGCGGAAGAAGCTGGGGTGGCGAACACGTTTCAATGAAGGAGACCAACGCATGAAGCATGAATTAGTGATTGCCACGAATAATCCAGGCAAGGCGCGTGAGTTTAAAGCTGTTTTCGAACCGGCGGGGTGGCAAATCAAGACCTTGGCTGATTTTCCCCAGCTGGATCAGGTCAAAGAAACGGGGCGGACTTTTGAGGCTAATGCGCGCTTGAAGGCCGATCATTTCGCCCAGGTATTGGACCAGGTTGTTTTGGCCGATGATTCCGGTTTGCAAGTCGATTATTTACACGGTCAACCAGGCGTGTATTCCGCGCGTTATGCAGGCGCTGACCACGATGATGCCGCGAACAATGCGCGTTTATTGGCGGAATTAGGTGGGGTAGCGCCAGAATTACGGCAGGCCAACTTCCACAGCACACTGGTCTTAGCTTGGCCCGGACGTCCGAAGGCGGATTTGGTCGTTGACGGTGATGTAGCCGGCGAGATTCTTAGTGTACCGCGAGGGGCAGATGGGTTCGGTTATGACCCTTTGTTTTACTTGCCCGAGCTGACCAAAACTTTCGCGGAACTATCAGCAATCGAAAAGACAAAATATAGTCATCGCGGCGTCGCAATTCGGAATCTAATGCCGCAGTGGCAATCATGGTGGCAAGAACAGGAGCAAAACTGATGGCAAAAATCTTAGTAGTCAGTGATAGTCATGGTGATCGTGGGATTTTGACGAAATTAGTTCAGCATTATCAAGATCAGGTCGATCTCATGGTTCATTGCGGCGATTCAGAATTACCCGCGGCAGATAGTTTACGGCGTCAGTTTCTGATTGTGACTGGTAATATGGATTTTGGCGGTGACTTACCGGAAACGGGCAGCGCTGTTGTTGGACCGGAGCGAATCTTTGTCGCTCACGGCCATTTGTTGGGGGTCAATTATGATCTGTTATCGCTGCAATTGTTGGCCCAAGAACACCAAGCAACGCTAGCGTTTTACGGACACACCCATCACTTGGATTGTCAACAAGTGGCGGGGTTATTGCTGCTTAATCCGGGCTCGATCAGTCAACCCCGAGGACCATGGGCTAAGCTAGGCGGCACCTATGCCGTGGTTGAAACGACCCCCACCACCATCACCGTCCAGTATTATGATCGGGCCTTACAACCCGTTCCAGAACTTCACTTCAGTTTCGCGCGCTGATCCGTTGGCAAAAAAACTGCCCCGCCAATGTCGGCAGGGCAGTTTTCATCTGAATTGAGTGAGCAACGTCGTGGGTTAGCGTGCTTACATGAAAAGATGCTTATAAGTGAACACGGCGCAGACACCAGCCAGGATCGGGGCCAGCACCGGGATCCAAGCGTAACGCCAGTCGGACTTACCCTTGTTCTTCAACGGTAAGAGTGCGTGCAGGATCCGCGGCGACAGATCTCGGGCTGGGTTCAAGGCTGGACCAGTGGGACCACCCAGAGAGGCCACCAGGGTCATGACCAGAAAGCCCAGAGCCAAGTGCGCGGTGCCCAAGTCATTCTTGAAGAATGGCGCTTTAGTGATCCCTAAAGCTGAGAAAATCAAGATAAAGGTGCCGACAAACTCGTTGAAGAAACCGTTGAGTCGACTGGAAGTCGCATCGATCGTCGAAAAGGTGCCTAAAATGTGTTCGGGATTGGTGGTCATGTCATAGTGCGGCTTGTAAATCAAAACCACGACTGCCTGACCACAAAAGGCACCTAACATTTGCGCGCCCAAATAAGGTAGGACCTCCGCCCAAGGAAAGAGTCCTGAGGTTGCCAGCCCCAAGGTGAAGGCGGGATTGATATGGTTGCCCGAGATCCCGCCGAAAATCAATGCCGGAATCATGACGCCGGCACCGTAGCCCAAAGAAATCAAGATCCAACCGCCATGTTCGCCTTTGGTGCCTGCTAAATCAACGTTGGCGACCGCACCATTGCCCAAGATCACCATAATTGCTGTACCAATAAATTCTGCCGCTAAGCGCGTCATTAGTGAATATGTCATTTTTATCCTCCAAAGTTGAGATACAAATAAATATTATACTTGGTAATGGCAGAACAAGCAATCTGTGTCATAATAAAAGTGGGGAAGTCAGAAAGGATTTTTAGATAATGATTGCAAAATCGATTGATAAGATGTTGTTAAAGAAACAAACGGGGTTCTTGATCCCAGCTGATCGGGTGGCGCAAGTCCAGGCCAGCAACCCTTTGACCCACGCGTTCTTAGTTTTAACCAAGGTTCGTTATTCTAAGATTCCTGTTTTAGATGCGGATTCGCATATTATCGGGTTATTGACCATGCCGATGATCACCGACGCGATGATTGGTTTAGAGGAGTTGAGTTTCGACCCCATTGCCAAAATGACCGTGGCCGATGTGATGCAAACGAATTTCGATACGATCCAAGTCGATGCTGATATGGATCAAACTCTACACTTGTTGGTGGATAATCCTTTCTTGCCAGTGGTTGATCAGGAGAATGTTTTCCAAGGGATCTTAACTCGGCGGGAAATGATGAAGGCCTTTAACTATGTGGCGCACAATATTGAACAACAATATGAAATCACGGCGAAAGCTGATTCCGCCGGCGAGGGAAACTAACATTAGCCGAGCCGGCCCCGGTTCGTGCCTCAGATTGTCAAAGTAAAATGACCCCCAAAGGTTGGCACACTGGTCAACCTTTGGGGGTCATTGGCTAATCTGGGGTTAGACGCTTTGCCTGAGCAAAGCTGAATTTTAACCCAATTGCACAATGTTGCGTGGTAGTTTGATGCCCGCCGCCTGTAAAGCCGGCAAGTAATGATCAAGTAGGAGCCGCTGCATCGGCAATTCGGCGCCTTGTTGCGGCGTAATCAAAATTTGATAGACCAGATTGCCATTAGCAGTGGTGTTGGTGCCCAATAACTGCGGCTGAGCTAGTAATTCAGGCGTTTGTGGGTACAAACGGGCGTTGACCGTCTCTAAGAGCTGCGCCAGTTGGGTCAGATCCGTCTCTGGGCTGATGTTCAAGTTAATGATCTGTTGGCGATGTCCCCGGGAGAAGTTAGAGACAATGGTGATGTTGCGATTGGGGATATAGTGGAGTGTGCCATCAGTGCCGCGCAATTCGGTCGTGCGCAAACCAACAGCGACAACGGTACCGCTGACTTCAGCGATTTTGACAAAATCGTCGACTTGAAACTGCTGTTCAAACAAAATAAAGAAACCCGTGACCACGTCATTGACAAAACCTTGCGCGCCAAGACCAATGGCTAAACTCGCCACGCCGGCGCTAGCCACCAAGGTCCCAACAGGAATGCCGATCATACTTAAGATGGTATAAATATAAAATAAGAGCAAAGTGTAGCGCAGGATGTTTTTCAGCAGTGATTTCAGGGTCTGACTGCGGTTTGTCGAGGTCTGCTCCAGCCGACTATATCGATCCATTCCTTTAGTGATCAGTTTCTGGCCAATGAAATTGATTAAATAAAACAACACTGAAACTAGGATCAGTTGTAGGCCTTTTGTCAGAATATTGGTCCCGATTTCATCCCAGTCAAATTTGGCGAAGAGATTTAGTTTCGACAAAGTCAGTCCGACTCCTTTTACGAGCTAAATTTAGATTCAATCTTTATTCTAGCAAATCTTTTCTATTTTTGGTGAACTATCTTTTTATTTTAGCAAATCCCTTGCCGGTTTTCGCGTAGATTTCCAAAACGTGGTAAGAAAAGCAGTGACAATGAGTCGGATATTTCTAAAAGCGATTTCATGTTTTCTAATTGCTTAGGGTCGCTATTGGTGCTATGCTTAACGTACATGATTTTGTAATTCAGAGGAGGTTAATGATGTCTGGTGGAGAAATTGCTGGGTTGATCGCGGCTGGAGCTTTCCTGATTCTGGTTATTTTCACAGCGGTCTTCCTGAATCGATTAAGCAAAGTAATGAAGAATGTCGAGAAGACGATGGGGAGTGTTGATCAATCCTTACAGGCTGTAACGAAAGACGTCAATACGTTATCCGATGAGGTCGAGGGACTGTTAGTCAAGAGCAACACCTTGTTAGGTGATGTCAATCAGAAAGTCGCCACGTTGGATCCTGTTTTTAAAGCCATGGGTGATTTAGGCGAGTCGGTTTCCGATCTCAACGCCTCGTCACGGAATTTGGCGGCCAAAATCACCAATGCCGGTGGCACGGTCGCTAAAGTCGGGGTTGGCCGACGTGTTTTGAGTGCATTGTTATCACGTAATAAGGAAGATCAATAGACAAAGGAGTCGTTATCATGGCAAAGAATGGACATTTTCTATTAGGTTTGATCGTAGGTGGCGTGGCTGCGGCCAGCGCAGCGTTATTATTGACACCGGAAACTACCGCGGATCTCCGCAAGAAAGCAGCCGAGAAATGTGATCGCGCGCGGGAAAAAGCAATCGATCTTTATGAAGTCGCAGGCGACGCGACCGCTGATTGGCGGGAAGATGCCGCAGCTAAGGTCGACCAAGTCTTACATGACCATGAAGGGCTACAATCCGCGGTTTCAACTTCTAACGAGAAGTTCCAGCAGTTGATCAGCAACTTTCAAGACGCGACCGAATCATTGAAATCGCAGTTAAGTGATGTTTCCCAACAATTGAAGACCACAGTTGATGAACATGCCGGCGCGGACAACGACGATTTCGATGACATCGTGCTGGATAGCCAGTCTGCTTTCCAAGAAGCTAAGGATGATCATGAAGACGCCGCTGAAGCTGAGGAGCAAGCACCAGCGGACGAGCAGGAAGCTGCGACTGAATCAGCAACACCGGTTGAGTCTGACGCCAAGGCTGACGAAGCCGCTACAACAGAGACAGACAAGTTTAGCTTCGACGAAACAGATCCTAAATTAGGGGCTAACCCAACCGAGAAATAAGCTGTTTGCTTTGATTGAGCGGCAGGAAAAAGTATTTTATTGAAGATTGAAACGGCCAAGCAAACGCTTGGCCGTTTTTTGTGTCGTGTTTTCGGGGCATCGTCAAATCTGTGGCTGGTCACAGTATTAGCGCCCACAAAAAAAGCTTGATGCGGTCAAGTTGGCGCATCAAGCTTGAGTAACTGGTCTTTATTCGGTTGATGTTTTCACTGAACGTCGGTTATCTGTGCCGCTCATTTTTCAATAATCAGTGTAGCGGGATGTGGTTCAGTTCCTTAGAAGTATGCGTGAAGGCTTGGGCGCCATTTTCAGTGACATGGACACAATCCTCGATCCGCACACCCGCAAAACCAGGAATATAAATACCTGGTTCAATCGAGAAACACATTCCTGGTTGTAAGACTAGTTCATTACCTGCCATGATTGAAGGGAATTCATGGGTCGAAGTACCGATCCCGTGACCAAGACGGTGGATGAAGTATTCCCCATAACCAGCCTTGGTAATGATATCACGGGCGATGGCGTCTAATTCTGCCGCCGTCAAACCTGGCTTGACGGCGTCTTGGGCGGTCAGTTGGGCCTCCAAACAAACATCGTAGATCTCGCGCTGTTTGTCACTCAATTGACCAAAGGCCACGGTCCGGCTGGCATCGCTCATGTAGCCTTTGTGGTTAGTTCCTAGATCAAACAAGATCATTTCATTGCCCACGATGGGATCCTTCTCAGGACCACCATGAGGATTAGCAGCATTGGCCCCAGCTTGAACGATGGTGTCAAAACTCATTTCCATGATGCCTTGTTTCATTAACCCATATTCGATTTCCGCAACAACTTCTTGCTCCGTCCGTCCTTGTTGGATCGCGTTGAAACCAATCGAGAAAGCCAAATCAGCTTCTTCACCGGCTTCCTCCATCAAGCGGATTTCGTCAGGGGTTTTGAATAGTTTAAGATGTTCAACGAAGCGCGAGACATTACCTGGGAAGTCAGCATCTGGGAATTGGGCCCGAACCGCTTCAAAACGTTGGACTGGTAAACTATCTTTTTCTAAGCCCCAGTGTGTGGTCTGCTTGGCCCGTTGCTTGATCAGGTCCGCGATCATCGCGAAGGGGTGCTGGTGGTCGAGATAGCCGTATACATCACCGCTCCAGCCAGCTTTTTTAGCAGAATTGACCTCCAATTCCGGTGCGAAGAGGAACGGTTGGGCATCGGCGAATACGAAGAGGCCAAGGATCCGTTCGTGGGGGTCAGAAACAAAGTTCGTAAAGTAAGCGACACTATTCGGATCGCTGATATAAATAACATCCAAGTGCTGTTCTTGGAGCCATTGTTGCAATAATTCCAGTTTTGTCATGATAGGGCTTCCTTTCAATATGACTTCGCTTTCAGTATACCATAATTCAGCGCAACTCAAATGAAAAGAATATGAAAGCCAATCCGGTGAAAACGGTTTATTTTCAGAAGAAAATTGTAAAAACGTTTGCATTTCTGATTATACAGTGCTAAATTAATAACTAGGAATATGAAAATAACAGGGAGATCTACTAATGGAAAAACAAACAATTACAATTTATGACGTCGCACGTGAGGCTAGTGTTTCCATGGCCACGGTCTCGCGAGTTGTTAACGGCAACCCCAATGTGCGTCCTGATACGCGGGAGAAAGTCTTGAAAGTTATCGAGAAACTTGACTATCGTCCGAATGCGGTCGCCCGTGGTTTAGCCAGTCACCGGACAACAACGGTCGGGGTTTTGATTCCCGATTTGACCAACATCTTTTACGCGTCATTGGCCCGAGGCATTGATGATGTGGCGACGATGTATAAATACAATATTATTTTAGCGAGCGCCGATGCGGCTAAGAATAAGGTTGATACCGTGTTGGAGAGCATTTTGGCCAAGCAGGTGGATGGCTTGATTTTCATGGGTTCGCATTTATCTGATTCGACCCGTAAGGAGCTGGAGCGCAGTAAAACGCCAGTTGTCTTGGCCGGGACAGTGGATCCATTGGATAAATTAGGCAGCGTCAATATTGACTACGTCGCCGCGGTCAAAGAGGCGACGCAGCGGTTATTGTCAACGGGTAACGAGCACATTGCGTTCGTCACCGGTGCAATGACTGACCCAATCAATGGTCAATATCGGTTGAAGGGCTATCAAGCAGCGCTAAGTGAAGCTAAGATCGCCTACGATGAGAGTTTGGTTTTCGAAACGGAATATAGCTATCGGGCTGGCGAAGCAATCTGGGACGCGGTGAAGCGCTCTGGTGCGACGGCCGCCGTGATTACCGATGATGAATTGGCGGTTGGCTTTTTGAATGGGGCCAATGATGGTCATACGCGGATTCCTGAAGACTTCGAAATCATTACCAGCAACAATACGATGTTAACAGAAATCGTGCGGCCGAAACTGACTTCGATCGCGCAACCACTGTATGATATTGGTGCGGTCGCGATGCGGCTATTGACCAAGATGATGAACAAGGAAGAGATCGAGCAGAAGACGGTCTTGTTACCGCATAGCATCATCACACGGAGTTCCACCAAGTAGGACTCATGGCAAGCTAGTCTAGTGAAGCACCATTTTGACTGGATAGCGGCTTAACGTCACTTGTTTGCAAGAATCACTGCTTTGTGATCAAGTCATTTGGCAGAGTTTGTCAACGTGCAAAGCGTTGGCAAGCTTTTTTTGTCGGCGGGGCATTGGCAGAGGTGCCGTCGTCCCCACTGGTTCGCGGATCTTCTCGGTAAATGGCAGACATTGTCATACGAAAAAACCACCACTGAAATTTCCATTCGGTTGGTGGTTTTTGTTTACTTGTTTTTGCTAGAGTTTGAGGTCAAGGCGTTGCCGGGGTCTCAGGGGTGACCGTCGAGCTACTATTGGCACTACTGGAGGTATTGCTACTGGAGTTGACGCTTGAACTGCTACTGGAAGCGGAGCTACTGTTGGCCTCGTTTTCATTTTCAGGGTCTGTCGTTTCATCCTCATTTTCTTCGTTGCCAGCAGTTTCTTCTTCGTTTTCTTCGTCCTCGGTTTCTGTTTCATCCGTGGTACTGGTACTACTTTCAATGACGTCACCGTTTGCATCGAGATGCAGGATCACACCATAATTGTTCTTGATTCCTTGCAAGTAATCGAAGAAGAGCTTGTAGTCGGCCTCGGTGCCACCAATGCCGAACTGGGCACTAATATTGCTTGGCCCATGATTATTAAAGAGCGCCGAAACGCGATTACCTGTGACGGCGATCGACTGCCCCTGATAAGAAACCGTCCCGCTATTGGTCCCGGTATTGGCTAAGACCGTATGGGTTTGAACATTGTCGGGTTTACTGGTGGTTTGATCTAGTTTCAGTAAGCTGGCGTCCTGCTGATAGATTGCATTGGCCAGTTGTGCCCAATAGGTGGTGTTGATCGTGCTCGCATTAGCGCTCAGGTTGTGAACATTACCATAGAAATTGTCATAGCCCAACCAAGTGGCCATGGTGATTCCCGGTGTGGAACCAACGAACCAGTTGTCGCGGTAATCATTCGTTGTCCCGGTCTTCCCATAGACGTTGCTCGTATTGAAGTTCAACTGCCACGAGAGGTTGGCGGCGGTTCCGGCTGAAACGACTTTTTTCAACATTTCTTGCATGATATAGGAAGTTGAGGCACTAAAGACTTTGGTTTTCTTCGTCTTATGCTGGTAGATCACACTACCATTTGGCGCGGTGATCTTATTGATCACATAAGGCTTGAGGTAGCTTCCTTGATTGGCAAAGGTCGCAAAAGCTGCGGCATTTTGTTCGACGGTGAAGCCTTCCTTGGTCCCACCTAAAGCCAACCCTAACTGGGAATACTCCTCGGTGGTCAGGTCCAGGCCCATCTTCTTCATGTAGGTGCTGACGTCAACGCGGGTATTATTGCGTAAGTGATAATAAAGATTGACCGCCGGCAAGTTATAGGACCATTCCAACGCCTCGGTGGTCGGCACAAACCGGTTCTGGATCGTGGAGCCATAATCAGAGGGCTTGTAAGTGCCGAATGCTCGCGGAAAATCAGCGAGGGCAGTTTGGCTATTGATCACTTGGTTCTCGATAGCCGGTCCATAGATCATCAGCGGTTTGATGGAAGAGCCTGGCGAACGTTTCGTACTGAACGCATGATTGATCTGATTTTCATTGAAGTCTTGACCGCCAACGAAGGCTAGGACGGCGCCAGTGCTGTTGTCCAAAACCACACTCCCAGGTTGAACCTTTTCGGTGATCGTGACTTCCTTTTTCAAATTATCATCATAGGCAGTCTCCGTGTAGGTTTGACCAAAATTGACACTGGCCGTCTTCGTAACACTTTCCAACTGATCATAAAGGTCTTTGTTGACGGTACTGTCGATTCGATAACCTTTCTGTTTCAACAGTTCATCCGCGCTTTCCCAATAGCGATTATACAATTGGGTGTCTTTCTCAACTTTGCTGACGCTACGACCATTTTGCTTGATCAATTGCTTGATCAGGATCTCCCGGGCCTCAGACATGAGTAGATTGTACATATAGCCGTATTTGGTTGTTGAGGTGCTTGCGGTCGTTGGCTTTTGAAACTGGCTACGGAGGTCGACTTTCTTAGCGTCTTCATAGGCCTTTTTGGTAATATCACCATGCCGGTACATCCGAAACAGGACCACATCTTTGCGTTTCATGCTATAAGTGAGGTCTTTCTTGACGGTGCCGTCTTGCCGATAGGGGGTATAAATCGACGGGCTCTGTGGCAAACCGGCGATGAACGCAGCTTGGGCAAGACTAAGTTTCGCGGCAGATGTGCCGAAGAGCCCTTGAGCCGCGGTTTCCACGCCGGCGATATTCTGCCCTGCATTGTTACGGCCAAAAGTTGCCACATTCAGATAGGATTCCAAAATCTGGTCCTTGGAGAAATACTTATCGATCCGCAGAGCCAACATGATTTCTACAGCCTTACGCCGCCAAGTGGTTTCTGATGATAGGAGCTGCATCTTGACCAATTGCTGGGTTAAGGTTGAGCCCCCAGTCTGCGTGCCCAGGCCAGTTACGTCGGCCAAAACAGCGCGAATCAGAGATTTTGGCACCACGCCGGCGTGATTATAATAATCTTCATCTTCAGTGGCAACAATGGCCTTTTTCAAGTTCGTGGAGATTTGACCTGATTTGGTTTGCGTCCGGATCAAATCGCTTTTGACGCTGGCCAATTTGACGTCTTTTGCGAAGTAAAGCTCTGAAGATTGGTTGATATTTTCGATTTGCCGTTTCATGCTTGTGTAGGACGGGACCTTCTCATGACTCATCAAGCCACTGAAATAGCCTAGGCCCAGTCCGAGCACGAGCGCGCCGAGAATAAAGAGAAAGGACATGAAGTATAGCACCAACCGTCGTAGGGTTTGTAGCCCAACATCGAGGTTGAAGCGCCAGTCACGGCTGAAATTGATCTGGCCGAATTTCTTCCGCAAAAAAGCGCTCAGGGCGATCCCTTGTTTTTTCAGGAAAGCACCGAGTCGTCGGCTGTAGAGTTTGATTTGCTCCAGAAGATTCTGCCACCAGTTTTGAGGCTCGTTCAAGTATAGCGCCACCTTTAATTAGATACTCTCCAAAATTATATAACATTTCCTAAGAAAAAAGGGTGAAATCGGGCAAACTGTCATTAGATTGTTAAGTTGACCTGTATTGAATCACAGCTCAAATGCGACTGCTGATCGAAATGGGCTCCGTTTTCCTGTTACGCCACCTTAAACAGAACTCGATAACACTATCGCTGTTGCCCAGGCCATTGTTTGGTTCTGCATCAGCGCTGTCTTGATGATTGAGGGTGTGAAGTGAACGTTCAGGTCAGGTCTAATTGGGCGGTTGTGGCGGTTGGCTACCCGTTGTTTTTTCCAAGTAAATCGGCTAGACTTAAGTTATTAGGAAGTGAGACCCCATGACAAAAAACACCGCAGCGGACTACTGGAACGAATTTCGTCAGACCGATCCACGCGTTAAAACGGATTATCAGGCCCATCAGGCTTGGTCTTTTGGCAACAGTCGCGCAATGGCCGATGAACTGTTGGCCTTGGTTCTGGCTGGGACGAAACAAGCCACCGCCTCGCTGTACCAATTATATCGTTGGACGAACGAACCACTGCCGCAGGTGGGCGATTTTAGTGTGATCCTTGATGGGGCGCAGGCGCCAAGCTGTATCATTGAAACAACTGCGGTGGAAGTCGTACCCTTCGCTAGTGTGACCGCTGAACACGCCCGCTTGGAAGGCGAAGGCGATTTAAGTCTGACCTACTGGCGCGAAGTCCATTGGCAATTCTTTAGTCATCAGGCTGCGGCGGCCCATCATCACTTCAATGAAGATGATTTAGTCGTTTGCGAACGCTTCAAAGTAGTCTACCGTTGATCAACTTAAGACTAACCATCAAAAAAACGTCGATTCTCCCAAGCGCTTGCTCATTTCAGTGAGCCGCGTGGGCAGATCGACGTTTTTTAATTAGCGCTGAGTGCGCTGAATCTAGGCGCCTTGGGTCAGCTGACTAGGGGCGCACGAGTTCGTAGATTGCTTCCGCGTAAATGGCGGTTGCTTTGATGATATCGGCGATCGGCATGAATTCGTTCGCTTGGTGCATCACGTTGGGCTGGCCTGGGAATTGAGCGCCAAAGGCCACGCCACGTTTCAGGATCCGACCGTAAGTGCCACCACCGATCACTTGTTCATGACCTGGTTGGCCCGTTTGCCGCTCGTAAACGGCCAGCAATGTTTTGACCAAGGGATCCTCACCTGAAACATAATGAGGCTCTTGGGCATGGCCCTCGATTTGACAAGTCACATTGGCCGCGTTGATTTGTTGTTCAATTTGCTGGTTGATCAATTCCGCGTTGGTGCCTTGCGGGTAACGAACATTGATCAAAACGGTGCCAGCCTGACCAGCCTCATATGCGAAAATATCAGGACTAGCGGTCAATTCGCCCATTAGTTGGTCTGTGTGGGCGATGCCTAATTTGGCGCCGCGGGAATCCAAATGTAGCCATTGACTGATGGTTTGCACATACTGTTGCCCGGCTGGATCTAAGGCTTGTTGGCTCAGGAACAGGGCCAAATAAGTGCCCGCGTTTACGCCATCCCGAGGTTCTTGGGCATGGGCGCCTTTGCCGGTCAGGGTCAAACTAACTTGCTCGTCTTGGATTTCGGCGTCGGCGATCAAGTCGTTTTCCGCGGCGAAGGTGGTTAGGGCAGTCCCCAGTTGGTCTAGATCATGTCCTTTGACAATGGCAACTGCGGTTTGCGGCACCATGTTGGCGCGAATCCCACTTTGGAAATGGCTTAATTCCCGCGAACCGGTTGTGGCCAGTTCTGGCTTGAAAGTCACCTTGAAGGAGGCGATGCCCTTTTCACCATTGATGATCGGGAATTCCGCGTCCGGCGAGAAGCCGAAATCTGGCGTTGGTTCGACTTCTAGATAGCGATCGATGCCGACCCACTCGCTCTCTTCGTCGGTGCCGAAAATATAATGAATCTGTTTGTTGACCGGTAGTTCCAGTTCTTTGATGATTTTCAGGGCGTAATAAGCCGCCATGGCAGGTCCTTTATCATCGGAACTGCCACGGGCGATCAGATTGCCATCCTTGATGACCGGCTTGAAGGGGTCAGTTACCCAACCAGGACCTGCGGGGACAACATCCATATGTCCCAATAACCCAAAGATTTCTGAACCGGCGCCATATTGGATCCGGCCAGCGACATTTTCCACGTTTTTGGTAACAAAGCCGTCTCGTTCACCGATGGCTAACATCTGGGCCAAAGCTTTGGCTGGTCCGGGGCCAAGCGGATAGTCTGAAGTGCCGTGTTCTGTATCGCGCTCGCTAGGAATCTCCAAAATACTCGTTAAGTCCGCCAGCAAGTCATCCTGACGCGCTTGGGCTTCTTTTAACCAATCTACCATTGAGGTACCTCTTTTCTAGAATTATTCATTGATGTGTTCAATGACTTGTTTGAAAATCGTCATCACATGATCATCCGCTAATGAATAGTAGACTTCTTTGCCGCTCTTACGAAACTTGACCAATTTCGCCTGCTTGAGTAACCGCAATTGGTGAGAAACGCTGGATTGCGATAAGCCCAGGATCGCCACGATGTCATAGACCCGCAATTCGGATTCATATAACGCGTAGAGAATTTTGGCGCGAGTCTGATCTCCGAGAACTTTGAAGAGTTCGGTGATCAGCGTCATGGTCGCGTCATTCGGTAAAGTCGCCGCGACGGTTTGAACCAAGGCGGCGTGATCGATTGAAGGAACGGTTGGTTCGTCTTGCCAGTCATTCAAATTCATTGTTAGACTCCTTGCGATGTTGACTCCATGATTCGATTATAACGAATGCACGGGTCCTTTGACCACTGCTTTAACTGAAAAAACTTACGATTCTAATTTTTACTTGATTTGGGCCAGTAATAAGCGGAGCCGATTACTGGTCAGTTGAAGGGCCCTTCCCGGACGTGTCGGTTGCGCTTGCCAAGAGAAACGGGCGGCCAAGTAGGGCAGCGCTAGCTTATCCTTGGGTGGCAATTGCTGATAAAGCGCGGCCGCCTGGCTCCCCGGGGTGAACAGCGTTAAACCCAATTGCGCCCGGATCCAACCACCAGCGACTTGGAACCAAAGGGTGGTGTTGTTCAATTGCACAGCGGTGATCTGGTAGCGCTGGTCAACTTGGAGATACCGACCAGTGGGCCGCGGCGCGAAGGGGTTGTCGGCCAATTGGCGCCGTTGACTGGTTGCTGGTAAATAGAAGCCTTGCTGTAAATAAAGCTGCGTTAACGGTAAGGCCGTCGCTAAATTAAAACCGGCCGCTTCAATAAATCGGTTGGAGCCAATTTGATAGTAGGGGACACCTTGGCTAATGACATAGTTTTGGGCGTGGTAGCTGGTCAGCGGGGTAGCGTTGGTCTTGATCAGATTTAAGTTATACGGATTCTCATAACTGGTCCGAGGACTGGCAGTGACCAAGGCGCCGGTGAAATCGGCCTTCTTGATCTTGGCGTCCAGTTTCTGGTTGCGATACAAGTTGCCAGTTCGGGGATAATTGGTGACCACGCCGTCGATTGGTAAATTGACCAGCCAGTTCCATTGACTGGAATGCTCGGTCATTTGGGCCCAAACGTAAACTTTCTGACCCAGACCATGGAGTTGGCGAATCAATTTGGCATCCACCAGCTCTGAGGAAATGTTGATCCCCGTGGAAGTCTGGAGGACTTCAAAATTGATTTTCTTCAAGGTGCCAGCGACGAAAATACGCGGAACTTGAGGGAGGCTCTTTTTCAAGTTCTGGAGGCTGATCAACGAAAACGAGTGGAACATCACGCGGTTGGCCATCCCATAGCGCTGAATGCTCGCCACTAGGAGGTCCTCCATATTTTTTGGATTTCCTTTTTTCGTTTTCTTGGTTTCGATTAGAAATTTTGTCTCCGGCCGCCTCTGGTAATAGGCGAATATTTCGTCTAAACTGTGCATTGGTTCGCCATTGGCTTGCTTGAAAGTTTTGATTTGCGCCCAGGGCGTTTGCGAAACGATGGCGTCATGTCCGGTGATCCGGGCTAAATTACGATCGTGGGAAACGACCAACACATTGTCTTGGGAAACGTGGAGATCCAGTTCGACATAATCGGCGCCGTTTTTGAAGGCGGAGTCGAAGCTGGCCAGGGTTTCTTCCGGCGCGTTCAGCGGATCGCCGCGGTGTCCCACCACGACAAAGGCACTGAGGACTGCCCATAAGGTTAGCAAAAAAATCATTTCGCTTATTTTTCGGATCGAACTGATAATGAACACCTAACTTTATTTGGAATGAGAGTTGCGGGGAATTATGGTGAGATGATACCCGTTCTTTCTAAAACATGATACACTTAAACTATTGCTGGAGGGACCAAAATGGCTGAAAAATATCAAACGCTGGATCTCATTGAGCAGATCACGCGGAATGATGGTAGTAAATATTATGAAATTGCGAATATGTTTATGAATGGGCGCGCCGAGCTTGCAGCAGTTCGGGGCCTGATCAAAAGCGTCCGTATCCTGCAGTTGAATATTCCTCATTCGAATGCCGTCAGTGTCTATGAACGTTATGTCAATGACACTTATCAAATGCCGGCGGAAAATTTCACGACTTGGACCGAGTGGGTCAAGCCGACCGGTCAGATCGAAACCGCGGTGGCGGAGATCTTACGGGCCAATCATATTGGCTAGTACGACTTGGCTAGTTGCCAATCGGATACGAGCAGCTGGGCAGGCCAGCTGTTGGCGATCTTCGCCGAATAGCCGATTAATTGTGGCGACGGCCACTTGCCGAGCGACCTGATGATATTATACCTGTTTGTTGGGCTAGGTCCAAACCCCGTTGGTCACTTTGACCGCTGCGGTGACCGTCCCAGCAAGCTCAGACCGCGATCTAAGCTTGACAAAGTGGCGTTGCGCCACGTAGATCTTAAAAGGAGCGTTTTGTGTGAACACTGATGAAATTGGCTTGGCACCACTAACAGGCCAACCTCAAATCTATAATTTGAAACATGACGAGGACCCTGATTATCGCGGGGTCAGCGTTAAAGTGTTAGACCCGGAGAATTTGGAGATCGGGTCACGCCGCTATCAATTGCTGGCCAACTATCGTGATGGGTTTGAGCCGGAGCGCTTAGGCCAACGGTTTGAGCCGATCCTCGGAAAATACGATTATATTGTCGGCGACTGGGGGTTTGATCAGTTGCGGTTACGCGGCTTTTACGTGGATGAGAATCGTAATGCTAATCGCGATCAAGTAATCTCTAGTTTGGAAGATTACCTGATCGAATTTTGTAACTTTGGCTGTGCTTTTTTCGTGATCCAACGGGTTGGACCGAGCACGGTTACCACCGAACGTGAAGCACGGCGGCGGCAACGACCACGGAACAGTAACAACAATGCCGAGAACGGCAAAGGCAAGAAGCGTCCTGCATTTTCTTCCAATACTCGCGGCGGCAGTGCGAATAACAAGAGTGAACGCCGCCGCAATAATCGTCGCGGCGACACACCACGGGGAGCAGGGCCACGGGCGGAAGTCAACAATGAGACCGCGGCGGCCGTCAATGCGCCGGCGGGAACCGCGCCAACTGGCCGGCGTTCGCGAAGTGATGAAGGCAACGGTCGTACCTCAGAAAAGCGGCGCCCGCGGTCGCGTGGAAATTCAGGGAAAAACAAGGCGCAAGGGGATCATCACAACAAACCTAGCGCGCAACCTCAGTCCAATGGGGCGACCAGTTCCAAGCGTTCAAATCAGCCGACCACCGCGGCGAAAACGCCAAGTCAGCCGCAACAACATCGCTTTCATATCCGCAACCTTGACCAGCCACCTAAGTAGGTTGTCGGCATCGCTCTGATCCACCCAAATCAAGTAAAAATGGAGTTCTTATTTTGAAACAATATTCAGCTTATATGATTGACTTAGACGGTACCGTTTATCGCGGTTCCGAGAAAATCCCGGCGGCGCGCCGATTCGTGGAACGATTGCAGGCGGCGCAGCTCCCGTTTTTGTTTTTGACCAACAATACCACCAAGACGCCGGCCGCGGTGGTTCAGAACCTAGCCGATAACCACCAAATCAGCGTTCGTCCGGATCAAATTTATACACCATCTCTGGCTACGGTCAGCTATTTAAAAGCGAAGAATCATGGTGATCTTCACGGTAAATCCGTTTATGTGATCGGTGAATTAGGGTTGGTTTCGGCGTTATTGGCTGCAGGGATGGTTTTGAATGAAACAGATCCTGATTATGTGGTCGTCGGCCTGGATTACGATGTGACCTATCATAAATTCGAAGTGGCCACCTTGGCGATTCGCCAAGGTGCTACTTTTATTGGCACGAACGCGGACACCAATCTACCCAATGAGCGCGGCTTGGTTCCCGGGGCAGGCTCGGTGATCGCGATGGTTGAGCGGGCCACCCAGCAAACGGCGACTTATATTGGCAAGCCGGAACCGATCATCGTGCAGGCGGCGCTCAGTGTCTTAGGACGGGAAGCGCCACAAGTATTGTTGGTTGGCGACAATTATGAAACCGACATCCGCGCCGGGATCAATGCCGATGTGGACCAGCTCTTGGTTTATACTGGTGTCAGCAAACCGGCAGTCGTCGCCGCCAAAGCGCAACAACCCACTTATCAAATCAACTCGTTAGATGAGTGGCAACTATGATCAGGGCCGCGATCAAACGTATCTGGCTTGCTTTGTCAGCACTGGTCGGCTTGGTGGCTGGCACCGTGGGGCTGACGCTGTTAGGCAGTTTCCCCTTATATTGGGGTGAGATTCACTGGCTCAAATTGACCGAGTATGGGTTCACCTCAGGACAATTGTTTGGTAATTATCGCCAATTGATGGCCTATTTGAATTTTCCTTGGGTACAACCGTTGCGGATGCGCGATTTCCCCACGTCGGTTGCCGGGGCGCAACACTTTGGCGACGTTAAGCAATTGTTTCTGTTGGCTTGGCTGCTATTATTGCTGAGCCTACCAGGCTTGGTGGCCTTCTTTCGTAGTGAACAGTGGCGGCGACAAGTGGAAAGCCTTTACTATCCTGCTTGGGTAGTCGCTTTGTTACCTGTTGTCGTAGGTGGGCTGGCAGCGTTGGATTTTGACCAATTCTTCGTGACGTTTCACCACCTGTTCTTCAACAACAACAATTGGCTCTTTGATCCCCAAACGGATCCGGTGATCATGGTCTTGCCTGAAGCCTTCTTTGCCCACTGTTTTATTTTGGCCTTTGTCTGTTTTGAGGCGATGCTCGTCGTCACGATCATTCGCGGGTATCGCGCGCGCCAACGATTAAGTCGCTAAGCGGAAGAAGCTGGGGTAGTGAACACGTTTCAAAAAAAGAGTGAGAACCACCCCGGGAAGCTTCAGAGCATTAGCCTAGCAAAGATTGTGGAGGCGGGGCTGTGCCTCCAGAAGCTGTGCGTAGCTAAGCGGAAGAAGCTGGGGTGGTGAACACGTTTAAAAAAAGCTTATTTGTCCACCGTGATGTTGGCGGACAAATAAGCTTTTTTGCTTGGTCAAAATGATTATTCAGTTTTGAAAATATCGACGTCATCTTCCAATTCTGGATGAGCGTGGGCTAGGCGACTAGCGGCCGCCGCGGCGGTCGCGCCCACGAGATCATCAAGAAAAGTGTGAATAATACCGGGTTCATGAGCGTTAAGTTTAGCCAAGATTCCCGGTTTGACCTTATCAATGTAGCCATAGTTGGTGAAGCCGATCGAGCCGTAGACATTGACGATACTGAGCGCCATGATTTCATCGACGCCGTACAGACCTTCATCATGAGCCAGAATCGTTTGCAGAGGCTCCTCCAATTTACCCTCCTCGGCCAGAATATCCAACTGGATCCCGGTGATCATCGCGTTTTGCACTTCGCGTTTGCGTAGGACCATTTCGACGCTTTTGAGTGCTTCAGCCGTAGTCAGATCCCGAATATAATCCCGCTGGAGAAAAATCACCAAGTCGGCGATATCGGCGATGGTCACGCCACGTTGCGCCAGAAGTTCAATGACATGGCGATAAAGAATCGAATGTTCAGTTTCCATATTTTTCCCTCTTTCAGATAGTCCAATCTGTTCAGCTAAAATCAGTTAACCAATCATGATACACTTAAAGCCTGTAAATAGATATCGTCAGCGCTTGAAGCAACGCAACGGTTGGGGAAATGACCGCACAAGCGCACCATTTGACCCGGTGAACTTACGGTCGATCGGTCGACCTGCGGGCTAGTATTCAAATAGGCTGGTACTATGAACCGGCTGGATTTTCTCCGGGTAGATTGTTTGCAGGGCGGTGGCTACTGCGATTGGTGCTTCAGCGTAACCCACGGCCAGCAGATCCAGTTTGCCAGGGTAGGTGACCACATCACCGATCGCGTAGATCCGCGGCCGATTGGTGGCCATTTGTGTGTTGACCTTGACTTTCATGCCCGCCAGTTCCAAGCCCCATTGCCGCAAAACCCGACTATCGGCAGTAAAGCCGTAGTTGACAATCAGCTTGTCCGCCCGCAGTTGTTCATGGTCATCGGTTTTGACCTTCTTGAGATCGATCACCAGTTGGTCAGCATCGGTCGCTAATTGGGAAATCAGGTAAGGCGTCTTGATTTGAACCGTAGATTCTTCCAGCTTGGTCACGCTGGATTCTAAACCGCGAAATTGATTGCGGCGGTGAACCAGCGTCACGTGTCGCGCGATCGGCGCCAGGGCCAGCGCCCAATCGATGGCGGAGTCACCGCCACCTGCAATGACCACATCACGGTCACGATAAGTTTCTAGATCTTGAACGAAATAGTCAAGATAACCAGCTGTTTCTAACGCCGGGTCGTAGTCAAAAGCCAAGCGCCGCGGGGCAAAGGCACCGGTCCCGATTGCAATGATAATGCCGCGAGTGTGCAAGTCGCCTTGTGTTGTGGTGATGACATAGTCGCCATCATCGTCTGTTTCGATGGTCTGCGCTTCCGTTTTCAAGAAAATCGTTGGTGGGAAGAGAGCCAATTGCGCCTCTTGCTGCTTGATCAGATCTTTGGCTTTGATCCCGGCGATGCCGCCGACGTCGTAAACCATCTTTTCCGGGAAGAGCGCGGCAACTTGGCCACCTAGTTGAGGCAGGCTTTCGATGATTGCGACATCAGCATTACGCATTCCGGCAAAGTAAGCGGCGAAAAGTCCCACGGGTCCGCCGCCGATTATGGTCAAATCATATTTATGTGTCAATTTTTCACGCATCCTTAATCTGATTCAACGGTCAATTTCAATGGTCGCGCCATTGGATGACTGCTTGTGCATCTACTTTAACACATTTATCTCGTCCTGAAAGCTACTGGATTGAATTTATCTGAGTGGTTTCAACGATTTTGCCGGGTTGTCGCTTTGCGAAACAGACGCATCCTGTTAGAATAGAAAATAGTATGGTTAAACTGGGCCAACAGCAACGCTGGCCTGACAGCCCGTCGTTGCTCGACTCGGCGCGAACTGATCTGGTGCAATCGGTGACTCAATTATCTTGTAAAGTGAGCGGCAGCTTGGCTTGCCGTTTGAATCAAGATCAGCACCGAGGTCTTTTCTTAATTGGCGCATCAGGCCATTGCGGGTTGATGATACTTGATTGGTAGTTTTTTTTGAAAGGAGTACAACTAATGACATATCGAATTGGTGATATTTTACCTGGCCGTGTGACTGGCATTCAGCCCTACGGCGTGTTTGTTCTATTGGACGATCAAACCCAGGGGTTGATTCATATCTCCGAATGCACCCATAGTTACGTGACAGATTTGCATGAGATTGTCAGAATCGGCGATGTGATCAAGGTCTTAGTTCTGGACGTGGACGAGTATTCGCAGAAAATCAGTCTCTCGCTGCGGGCGTTAAAGCCAGATCCCTATCTGGTCAAGTATCGGCGCAAGGCCCACTTTTGGACAAATCATCGGTTGAATAGTGGTTTCCGCCCAATTGCAGCGCGACGGGATAAATGGATCGGCGAATCCCTAAGTTATTTTGAAAAGCAGCCACAACGGCGGCAGAATAGGCATATCTAGGTTTTTTTCGGTGTCATTCCGACCCTATTTTTAAAAAAATGACGGCTTTTTGAAATTTCGTATTGACGAATGTCTTTGAAATTGATAAGATAGTTTCTGTTGCGAAACAGCAAACGTCGAAGCGCTTCATTCATTGTCCTAACAACCTTTTCAAAAAAAGCTGTTGACAAGGAATTGACCACGTGCTAAGATATAAAAGTTGCTTTTGCGACAAGGTAGACCTTTGAAAACTGAACAAAGTTTCGATAAATGTGCAGGGTCGATAGCGATTTCGGTCGTTATCTACAAAGAACATTTGCGAAGTCAATTCGCTAGTTAATGAATTTAAAATTGAGTCTAACTCAAACTTTTATATGAGAGTTTGATCCTGGCTCAGGATGAACGCTGGCGGCGTGCCTAATACATGCAAGTCGAACGAGTTTCGACATTTACGGAAGATGCTTGCATCG
>NZ_BAAABI010000017.1:0-18613 GCF_054785215.1 Lapidilactobacillus salsurivasis
GTCGCCAAGCTATTACATGGGGACACTCGGCAACATGTCAAAAGAGACGGTTGCCAACTATATTCAAAATCAGAGAACAGAAAGGGGTAAGGCGGGACGACCAAGCAAGCAAGCTAACTAGCGTTAGCACGTGCAGGCTTTCCTCTACTGACTAAAGTCAGAGGTTTCCCGCCCAAAATTTTAATGAATCAACCACAGTTTCTAAGCATCACCAAGATGTTGTAGAAACCCTTGCGCCACCCCTAAAATAAAAACCCAAAACCTAAGGTGCTCCTAGTTGCCCGCTAGTGATCACCACCTGTGAGCTTGGTTGCCCGCCAAGTCCACACAAATTCTTCATTTTCCGCGTTGCCCGGCTGGCGACGCGGACTCCTCCCCTTAAAAAAGATCCCCCGCGCAGAATTGACTTGCGCGGGGGATTCTTTTAGGGCCTTATTGTGGCGGGACAAGGTTGCGCTGAGCCCACAATTTCCGCTGTTCATCCTAGGCCAACTGACGCCCAAATTCCCGGCGGCTCGCGCGGCGACTTGCTGGTCAAGGCGCCGAGACGCGGCATCGCTGATCACTTTGCTATAAGAACTCAGCTGATAACCGCTAACCACGGTCGTCATTTGCGTGGCTTTCCATCAATTAGCAATAGCTTGCCAGTCGGCGCGAGCGCTCAAACGGCTGTTATAACGTTGAGCAGCTGGAGCGGAACGTGGCGTTGATGGAAATCAAGTGTGGTGGGGCTCCAGGTCAGGCTGGGGGTGGTGGAACGCTGCGGGCACGATTTTGAGCTTTTCGGAAGTGCGCCGAAAATCTCAAAACTCGGCCTTATTCTAGGCGGCAGAGCCGCCAAGAATAATATCGCGGCTGACTCACCCCCAGCCCGACCTTCCGCCGACTAGTAAACAATCCACCAACACCAGAGTGCGAGCCGACCCGGGTAGCTCCTGAGCATTAGCCTAGCAATTGTTATGGAAGCCGCACTTTGCTTCCGGAACAATTGCGTAGCTAAGCGGGAGGAGCTGGGTCGGCGAACACGTTTCAACGCCACGCGCAGCGCAAGCTACGGTCAACCTACTTTTGAGGGTGGTACGATAATACCAACAGATTCTGATTAGAAGTTCGAGATATTTTGCATAGACAGAATATCTCGACCCGTTTCCATAACAATCCATGGATGGATGAAAAGCGCCCGATTCGGCTGATTCATCAAGAATTTGCCTCAGTTCATCAGACAGACTGCGCTGGTGTCACCAATTTAAAACTGGTAACCACTAACCACGGTCGTCAATTGCGTGGCTCCCCAGCAATTAACAATAGCCTGTCAGTCGCCGTGAGCGCTCAAACGGCTGTTATAACGTTGAGCAGCTGGAGCGGAGAAATTCGGGGTGAGATCGCCGTGTCGTTATTCTTAGCGGCTTTGCCGCTTAGAATAAGGCTCAGCTTTGAGATTTTCGGCGCCCTTCCGAAAAGCTCAAAGTGACGCCCACAGCGAGCTCACCCCGAATTTCGCAGCGCAAGCTGCGGCCGACCTACTTTTGCCAATTCATCAAGTCGTTTCAGCGCCGTAGCCAAAAAAATTACCGTCCAGCCAAGTCCGGTGAACGGTAATTTCAGAAATATCTCAAATTGGTTTGTTAGGTTCAAAAATCAGTTATGTTGGTTCAACCGTTGATGCACAGTGTACGCCGCGCCGATCAAGCCAGCATTGTTGCGGAGACCGGCTGGGGCGATCCGCCCCAAGGCGATTGTTTTGATTCGGTTCAGACTTTCGTGATGAGATAACAGCGTGGCGAGTTTCTGTTCCAGGTCAGCCATGAAGCGATTATTGGCACTGATCCCACCACCAATCAAGATCAGTTCTGGATCAAAGTTGGCAAACAGTCCCATCAACATCACCGCGGTATCTCGCAAGAAAGCTTGATAGGCTTGTCCTGCCACGGGATCGCCATCAACGGCTGCGGCGATGACTTTAGCCGCATCAGTGGCCGGTTTGGCTAATGGGTCGATCGCCAGCTGCGCCAAGTTATAGTGGTGCAGAAAGCCGGAAACAGTGGCCACGTGTTGGTTGATCGATGCCGCTTCCAAATCGCTAGAGTCGCTAATATCATGAATCAAATTCCAGCCAAATTCACCGGCCATCCCATGACTCCCGCGGTAAATCGCACCATTGATCACGATGCCACCGCCTACGCCAGTGCCCAAGACAACGGTTAAATAATCGTTCACCTTCTGCGCGCCGCCGACCCAATGCTCCGCGATCGCTGCTGCATTAGCGTCATTTTCGATCACCACGGGTAGCTGGCAACGTGCCCGCAACTCAGCACCTAGGGGATAGCTATTCAAGGCTGTGATGGCCCCGGCGGTCACTAGATAACCATCATTACGAATGATCCCTGGCGCCGCGATACCCACCCCGCTGATCTGAAAATCATTTTTGAAACGGTTGATCACCTGCACTAATTGGCTGACAAATTGCTCCGCCTGATTGACAGTCGCGAAGGACCCCTGTTCGGACAATGCGCCGCTTTCGTTGGCTAGCGCATACTTGACCGTGGTCCCACCAACATCGAAACTCAAGTATTGACTCATTAACATCGCTCCTGATCCACGAAAGAAATCCTTTTCTCTTCCATCTTTATTTGCTGATTTGTTTCATTTGGCTTTGAAAAACATTGCTCCCGTAAAGTATCAGCGACCGCTAACTGATGCTGCGGTCGCCAACTTGGTTAATAAGCGATTTGTTTTAGAAAACTTTGTAACGATGACCGACTTAACCGTTCGAATCCAGCCAAACATAGCGCTAATAAAATAACAACAGTGAATTCACCTAAATATTTAGCGATTAACCAGGCCCCTACCAGCGCGACCATTGGGTACAAGATTTGTTTCATTAAAGCCACAATGGTGAAGACAAAGCTATCCCGAAATAACTGGAAGACCGTTCGATTTTGCGGGTCATTTTTGATCATTGCTACATTTAAGTTGTAGCAGATCAAGAAACTGGTCAGCCCTAGCTTGAGGAACCAATAGAGGCGGCCAAAGTCTCCGGCGTAATGATTCAGTGACTGAATGAAAAGTACGGAAATGATTCCAAACAGTACTAGTGACCAGGATGACAGTAAATTTGCTCTGAACGTCTGGATAAACCGGCGAACATACCCGCGGGGCTGCTCGTCTTGTAAGACCGCCAGCGCCGCGATCAAGGCCGCCCCAGCAGTCACCAGCGGCAAGCTGAACACGATCAAAAGGAAATTGACCACTAATAGTTTGTAAATCAGCGCCAGCACTTGGTAGACTTTACTATCAACGCGAATCATGAATTACCACACCTTTTCATTCTGTCCGTCCGACTATTTCAAACGAGCAATGTTAGCCTTAACTTGCTTGTTCCGATAGTCAGTGATTTCTTTGAAGCCATTGTTATCGCGACTGCTCAAATACGATTTCCAAATCGATTCTGCATCAGCGCTTGATTTAGCCTTGATCAATTTAACTAAAGCCTGAACCTTATCTGTCTTGATTGTTGTTTGATTCCGCGCCAATTTTGTCCCTGGTGTTGGGTCGACGTTTTCGATTTCGAATCTTGATTCCAATTTGCCATTGGCCCATTCGACCATTTGGCGAATACTTGTTGCTGGTAATTGGCCTTTCTCGATCGCATAGGAATCATCAGAGACGAACCAATAGTTGCCCATCCCCATTTTCTTGTCGTAAGTAGTGATGTCACTGTTCCGCAGGGATTCCGTTGCTTCAGTAAAGACAGCCTTGCCATCTTGCAAGGTGTAGTTGGTGCCCTCGGTCCCGAAAGTTGCCACCATCGTGCCGTAGTGGGAAGCCAAGTAAGTCAAAAGTTCCATCGCTTTTTGTGGTTCTTTCGTATCTTTAGTAATGAAGGTGTTGGTCCAGCCGCTTAAGGTGCCGCCAGTAAAGGTTGACTGATCACCAGCCGCATTCTTCGGTCCGTCGATAGCGATGTACGTTTCTTTCGCGTTTCGACGGGTGTTATTGGACATGAATTCGTTCAGACCCTTGGTGTTATTGTGCAGGTAAGCAAAATAGGTTCCTTGAGCTAATTTCTCTTTCATGGTGTTGTCGTTATCCGCGAATTGGCTATTGGCGATCAACCCATCATTGTAAGCTTCGCGGAAAGTATCCAACCAGGTGAAGTAGTCTTTGTCTTTTTCGCGGTCGTTGTATTTGCCATTCTTAACGACAGGAATGCTCAGGAAGTTCTGGAGGCAGTCACCTAAAGCACCATCGCCACCGTTTTGGATGTCCAACGCGGTTGAACCGAACGGAATCAACGCAGCACCATCGTCTGTCTTCGGTTGGACTTCTTGGGCTTTCTTCAAAGCAGCCAGGAAACTCTCAGGCGTAGACATATCTGGTTTACCGATTTTTTCATAAATGTCTTTCCGGACGATAAAGGTTTGGTCGCCCACTACATTGCCCGCTTTATAATCTTCTTCGGTTGTGGAGAAGCTTGGGTACCCATAAATGTTGCCATCACTTTCGGTGTACCACTTCAAGGTTTGCTTCTTGGCCGCGGTCTCCGTGAAGTAAGGGTCGTACTTCTCCGCCAATTTATTTAATGGTAAGGCGAATTTCTTACCGCTTTGAGCCACTGATAATGCCCGGTCAAAGGTCATCAAATCAGGCAAATCTCCGGAGGCCATCATTGTGTTGAGTTTGTCATCGTTCCCAGAAATGAATTTAACATCGATGTTCATATCTTTCTTGATTTGTTTTGAAACAGCGTCAACACCCCAAGCGGAGCGTTTGTACCAATCAAAGTTGACGTACCAGGTTAATTTCGCGCTATGTTTCTTATCCTTCTTCCAGCTTGGTTCTGTTTTGCTGACCTTGAACCGCGCGTCAGGCAAATCCGATTTGGCGGCGCTATCACCCTTGTTGCCACAACCGCTCGCTACCAATGCTAACGCCATTACTGATAAGCCCATAACCATCATTTTCTTTAGCTTCATTTTGATATCCCCTATTCTTGATTGATCTTTATTCTTTAACCGCGCCAAGTGTTAACCCGCTGACAAAATATTTCTGCAGGAATGGATAAACAATAATAACTGGAACTGTAGTAATGACCATCGTCGCTAATTGCATCGACTGGGAAGTTGTTTGCCGCACAACTGCCGTCCCAGTGGCCACTGTTGGTGACAGGTTCTGTGAAACGATCTTATAGAGTAATTGTTGCAATGGATAAAGCTGTTCGTTGTTCACGTAGATGTTGGCGGTCATGTAATCGTTCCACTGATAAACGCCATGATACAGCGCGATCGTCGCCACCACCGGCAAAGATAATGGCAGAATGATTTTGATGAACACGAGGAATGGCGAAGCACCATCGATCCAAGCCGATTCTTCTAGCGAACGCGGAATGCCGCGGAAGAAGTTCATCATGATGATCACGTCATAAAACGAGAACAGCACAGGGAGAATGTAGACCCAGAAGTTATTCAACAGCCCGTATGATTTATAGACCAAGAAGGTTGGGATCATCCCGCCGCTGACAAACATGGTCAAGATTCCCATCGTCATGAAAATTTTGCGTCCGACCAGATCCTCACGGGTCAAAGCGTAAGCCGTGATCGCGGTCACAAAGGTATGCAGCAGCACGCCGACGATTGTTTTGGCAATTGAGACGATAAAGGCCCGATAGATCGCCTTATCTTCCAAAACAGTGACATAACTTTCCAAAGAGAATTTACGGGGAATGAGATAGATCCCGCCCTTAAGCGTATCCAACGCGTCATTGAATGATAGCGCCAGAATGTTCAGTAACGGAAACATAATGATAATGACGAAGAAAATCATGAAAGCAATATTGATTCCGGAAAAAATTCGTTCTTCTCTAGTTTTACGCAAGCTACCACACCTCCTTAAAAGACACTCTTGTCTGAGATTTTCCTTGTGCCCCAGCGGCTCAATACCACGAGGATCAAGGAAACAATCGAGACGAAAATCCCAACAGCGGTTGCGTAGGAGAAGTTACCCTGCTTGATCCCCATTTTGAAGACGTATGAATTAAGCACTTCACTGGATGCGTAGTTCAGGGAGTTCTGCAAGACTAACGTTTGATCCAGGTTCGATCCTAACAGCCCGCCGATTGACAAAATCAAGTTGAGCGCGATCATTTGCCGAATTCCGGGAATTGTAATGTGAATGATCTGTTCCCATTTCGTCGCGCCGTCGATTCGCGCCGCCTCATAAAGCGATGGGTCGATCGAGGTCATCGCCGCCAGATACAGGATCGTGCCCCAACCCACTTCTTTCCAGAAGTCGGACAGCACCGCTATCGCCCAATATTTATTGGTATCGGCCATGAATTGGATCGGTTTGTTGATCCAACCTAGATTCATGAGGATGCCATTGACGAAACCGGTATCTGACAGCCAAGTGATCACCATGCCGCCGAGAATGACCCAGGAAAGGAAATGGGGCAAATACGAAATCGTCTGAATGAACTTTTTAAAGTGGCGGTTGGCAACCTCATTGATCAAGACCGCCAAAATGATGGCGCCAGGGAACCCAACCAGAATCCGATAAAAGGCAATCCCGATCGTATTCTTCATCACCGTCCAAAACAAAGGATCCTTGAAGAACTCCTTGAAATAATCCAGTCCCACCCAAGGGGCCCCGCTGATCGTATCCAAGACGGTATAGTCCTTAAAGGCAATGATCAGCCCATACATCGGAATAAAGTTGAATAGAATCATCAAAATCACGGCTGGCCAGATCATCGCCTGATAAAATGCCTGATCTTGAAACCGGGCAAAGACATTCTTTTTCCGTTTAGTTTCTGGCGTTACGCCCTTTTCGCTTTCCGTTTTGATCACATGATCACTCCTCAAAATAAATAGTCTTGCTGCCGTTCTCGTTCATCCGGTATCGTCATACGCTGCCGTTTGACTCATGCCCATTCCAGCTAGCCCTCCTGCTTCTCCAAATTTGCTTCGAGATAGTGGCCCTGCAGCAACGTGACTTGCTCGGCGTTAGGACCGATCGCGATTGTGAACGCACCGAAATCACTGCGCCACTGGAGATCTCGATGAACATAGGCCAGATCTGCCGCCGTCACGGTAAAGGTCACTTGAGCTTGACCCCGCGGCGATAATTCGATCTTTTGCCAGTGTTTCAATTCATAGCGTGGCCGCGCCACTTCGGCGACTTGGGGACCAACATAACACTGCACCACTTCGGTCACGGTTCGATCACCGGTGTTTTCAACTTGAACCGACACTGTCAGCGGTGTTTGCGCTGTTAGATTGCCGGCGCCGCTCACGCGGAGGTTCGAATAAGTGACCGCGCCATAATCCAAGCCAAAACCAAACCCGTAGGCAGGACCATTCAACACATCCATTAAGCGGCTGCTGTACTTGACCGGCGTTTTGTTGCTTGCCGGCCGCCCCGTGCGCAATTGGTTATAGTACAGCGGCATCTGCGCCGAGGATCGGGGAACGGACATGGGTAACCGCCCCGATGGCGCTAATTCACCAGTCAGAATTTTGGCCAAGGCACTGCCGCCTTCTGTGCCTGGGAACCAAGCGTAGAGAATCGCGGCCACGCTGGATTCGATCGGCTCCAGCACCAGCGGTCGGCCGGCGAAGACAACGGCGACCACCGGCTTCCCGGTGCGGGCCAATTTCCGTAACAATTCTTGTTGTGGCGCTGCAATGGTCAGATCGCCTTTACTGGCGGCTTCGCCTGACTCCAGTTCGCCTTCACCAAGGGCTGCAATGATTACATCAACGTTGGTGAAATCCGCGGGGTCCCCTAGGATTGGCTCGGCCATCGGCACCACTTCCAACGAACTTGCCTGAAGTCCAGCTAACAACGTGGTCGTTTCGTCATAGTGCCCCGCACAATGCCAAGCACCTAATATTTGGCGATTGTCCGCGTATGGACCAACAACCGCCACGCGGGTCCCTGCTTGCAATGGCAAGACTTGTTGGTTCTTCAACAGCACGGTACTGGCGGCCACCGCCTTTTGGGCCAAGGTCCGACCGGTGGAACTTGGCTCCGTTAACGCGGCTGTCGGCGTGATTTGCCGATACGGATCTTCGAAAAGCCCTAAATCGTTCTTCAATCGCAACACCCGTAAAACCGCCGCGTCAATGATGTGCTCTGGAATCTGCTTGGTCGCGACCAAGTCAGCCAACCCGGAAATATAAGCGCCAGACATCATGTCCATTTCCACACCAGCAGTCAACGCCAATGCCGCCGCCTGAGACTGATCTCGAGCAACGCCGTGACTGATCAATTCACCCACTGCGCCCCAATCAGAAATCACCAATCCCTGAAAGCCTAACTCCTCCCGCAATACTTCTTGCAACAGATACGAGTTGGCCGTCGCTGGCACCCCTTCAAACAAGGTGAAGGCCGGCATCACCAGCTTCGCGCCCGCCGCGATCGCCGCCGCAAACGCAGGGAGATAATCTTGCTGCAGACTGATTTTTGAGAGGTCCACCGTGTCATAATCACGGCCACCAGCTACCGCGCCATAACCAACGAAATGCTTAACGCAAGCGGCAATCCGCTCATGGGCTTGGGCCAGTTGCTCCGGATCACCCTGATACCCACGCACCATGGCCGCCGCCAACGCGGCATTAAGGGTTGGATCCTCGCCAGTGCCTTCTAAAACCCGGCCCCAGCGCGCGTCCCGCGTCAAGTCAACCATCGGCGAAAATGTCACTTGGATTCCATCCAGCGCTGCCTCTTTAGCGGAATACTGCGCGATCTGTTCAACCAACGCCGGATCAAAGGTCGCGCCCAATCCTAAGGGAATCGGGAATATTGTCCGGTAACCATGGATCACATCCTGCATGAAGATCAAAGGGATTTTCAACCGGCTGTGCGCCAGATGCTCCCGCTGAATGGCCACGACTTCTTCACGAGAAGTCGTCCCGAGGATCGACCCTAACGATTCGACAAAGGCGGCCGCTTCAGGGAAATCGGCTAATGGTCCAGTGATCGCGCCATCTTGGCGACCTAGGAATTGTGGGGTCAGTTGCGAGATTTGCCCGATTTTCTCGGTCAAAGTCATCGCCCCAACTAATTTCTTCAGTGCTTCCAACTCCATTACCACAACCTCCATGTCATTTGTCCTGAAATTGAAACGTTTTAATAAAATGCGAAAAAAATATGGATATTTCTCAATCAATCCTCTGATCAGAACTATAAAACGCTTTCTTGAGACTAAGAATATCATAATATTATGGTCATGGCAAGCGATTTTGAAATAAAAACACAAGATTGACCGCAAGAACAATAAAAAAACGCTTTATATCAGTGTTTCAAGCTGATAAAAACGTTTTATATATTTTACTTGCGTTCTAGAAACTTTTAAAGTGTCGCTGGGCGAACTGCCATGATGAGCTGGCCAGCCTGAACATGCCCACTACCGTTCCTGATTGGGCACACTGGTCGAATTTCTCACGACCAAATCACCAGTTAATGAGATTTTCTGGCCTTTGTTGCCCTGGGTGATCATCCCGAAAAGCTCATTGACCGCCATGATGCCTTGGCGCGCGATTGGGTTGCGAATAGTGGTGATCGCCGGATTGAAATATTCTGAAATATCAATGTCGTCGAATCCAACCACACTGAAATCTTCAGGAACACGATACCCAGCGGCTTGGATTGCCTTGATCACCCCAATGGCGCTTAGGTCATTGGCGGCAATAAAAGCGGTCGCTGTCGAACTATTCTTCGTCTCGTTCAAATATTCGCGCACCACGCTGGCAGAAAGCCCCTCTTCAAATTTACCCGGAAGGATCGGCATCTCCGCCCATTCCAGTCCATGTTCCTCCACCGCCAGTCGAATCCCGTTACGCCGCTGATTGCTGTCATAGTTGTTGGGAACGCCGTCAACATAGGCAATTTTACGATGACCCAGATTCAACAAATGCGTCGCCGTCATGTAACCCTCTTGGAGCGAATCGAAAACAATACTACTCATCTTCGGTCCTGAATCGACCCGATCGATCAACACCGTCGGCAGTTGATGCTCCTTGATCTGGCTAATATCCTTGTCATCCATATTGTGTTCGAAAATAATAGCGCCATCAACAATACTACCAAGGATCGAATCCAGCATCTTGTCATGATCGCTGGTAATAATGATATGCATCCCATAACCATGCCGGTCCACTTCATGCGCGATTGTTTCCACCAATTTATAGAAATACGGACCGCTGATACTGTCGGTGAACAGCCCCAACATTTTGGTCTGGCCTGAACGTAACTGACGCCCCATCAAATTCGGCGCATAGTGCAGTTCCTTCGCCGCCGCCAGTACCCGCTCCCGGGTCTCCGGCTTGACCACATCCACATTATTCAAGGTATTTGAAACCGTGGCAATGGAAACATTGGCTAGTTTCGCCACATCTTTGATTGTCTTTTTCTTCTGTTTCATCTTTTCACCATTCTCACGATCTTCGCTTGATACGGGAGTTTCGTCGTCGAATCCCCACGCTTTTTAAAACGTTTAGATTCATGATACCATTTTTTCCATGGAGATGCTAAGTTTCACGGCTTTTTGCAGGAAAACAATGGTTTTTATCGGATTGCTTGCCTGATTGCGGGTTTTGGTAGGGTGTAGCGCGTGAGCGCAACCGGCTGGGCCTGCTGTTGCGGACTGGAACGTGGTGGGCATCGTTTGGATTGATTGGGAACGACCGATTCCTATTCTTGATTGTTCACTTGATTGCAGGTTTGTTAGGGTGTTGCGCGTGAGCGCAACCGGCTGGGCCTGCTATTGCGGACTGGAACGTGGTGGGCATCGTTTTGAGCCAATCCGCAAGACCGGCGGCTTGTCTCAAAATCAAGCCTTGTCCTAAGCGGCAAAGCCGCCAAGGACAATTTCACCACTGAGCCGCGCAGTCCCAGCCGGTTGCTAGGCAGAATCGAGCTTATCTGCAATCGAAGCTAAGGATTCGACGAAGTGCTTTTGCGAGCTAGAGGTCAACCAATCGCCGGTTTTGAGGTGGTACGGTAATGTCAACAGATTTGGATTAGGAGGTGGGGACATTTTGCTTTGGTTGGACATCTTTACCTACTTCCTAGACAATCCTTGGTTGAAAACCGACCGGTTCAGCGGATACATCAATAACTTGCCTCAGTTCATCAAACAAACTGCTCTGGTGTCACCAATTTAAATCTTGTAACCACTAACCACGGCCGTCAATTGCGTGGCTCCCCATCAATTGGCAATAGCTTGCCAGTCGGCGCGAGTGCTCAAACGACTGTTAAAACGTTGAGCGGCTGGAGCGGAGCGTGGCGTTGGTGGGTCGTTTATCTGTCTGGCGGAAGGTCGGGCTGGGGGTGAGTCAGCCGCGATATTATTGTTGGCGATTTATCGCCTACAATAAGGCCGAGCTTGAAGATTTTCGGCGCCCTTCCGAAAAGCTTCAAGTCGTGCCCGCCGCGTTCCACCACCCCCAGCCCGACCTGGAGCCCACCACATTTCCAATCCACCAACGCCACGCGCAGCGCAAGCTGCGGACAACCTACTTTTCTACCGCCAGCGTTGCAACCAAAAAAACACCGCTGAGCCTAGCTGGCCAGCGGCATTTTGATCATTCATTCCAAACGAATTACCAGCGGAGAAGTTTACCCCAGATCAGCGCCATTACTGGCGATCACCCGCTGATACCAAGCGAAGGAATCCTTACGCGACCGCGCCAAAGTCCCTTCACCCGCGTCATTCTTGTCCACGTAGATGAAACCATAACGCTTGTCCATTTGACCGGTACCAGCGGACACCAAATCGATGCAGCCCCAAGGCGTGTAGCCCATCAAGTCGATGCCGTCGATGGTCACCGCCAATTTCATCTGTTCAATGTGGCGGCGCAGGTAATCGATCCGATAACTGTCATGGACCTTGCCATCGGCGCTGACCTGATCGATGGCGCCGAAGCCATTTTCCACAATGAATTGAGGCAGATGATAGCGGTCGTTGAACCAGTTCATCCCATAGCGCAACCCTTCAGGATCGATCGCCCAACCCCAATCGGAAACTTCCAAATAAGGGTTTTGCGTGCGGTTGTTGGCCTCATCGTAGTGATAGTCGGGGCCGTTGCCGTGGTCTTCAATACAGTTGGACATATAATAACTGAAGCCAATATAATCAACAGTTCCCTGCTGCAAGGCAATCAAATCTTCCGTGGTGATATCTAGTTGATAATTTTTCTTGTCAAAATACACCGGCAACCAGTTCGGATAGCGGCCGTTACAATGAACGTCGGCAAACCAGTAACGGGCTTGCATCGCCTTTTCCGCCGCCATGATGTCTTGGGGTTTAGCGGTCAGCGGATAGATCGGCACCATGGCGATCATACAGCCGATTTGATTATGCGGATCGATCTCGTGACCTTTTTGAACAGCCAAGGCGCTAGCGACCAATTCATAGTGGCTAGCCTGGTACATTTCCCGCTCCATATCCTTCTGCGGATCCATCGTCAAGCCAGAGTTGGTCATCAACGCGAAGTCGCTGTCGTAGTTGGTTTGGTTATTGATTTCGTTGAAGGTCATCCAATATTTAACTTGACCTTTGTAACGCTTGAAACAAACCGTGGCGAACTTCACGAAAAAGTCGATCATTTTCCGATTACTCCAGCCACCATATTCCTTGACCAAATGATAGGGAATCTCGAAATGCGACAAGGTGATCACTGGTTCGATGCCATACTTGTGGCATTCCGCGAACAGGTCATCATAGAATTTCAGCCCAGCTTCATTGGGCTCAGCCTCATCGCCATTGGGGAAGATCCGGGTCCAAGCGATCGACGTCCGGAAACATTTGAACCCCATTTCCGCGAATAACTTAATATCTTCTTTGTAATGATGGTAGAAATCGATGGCTTCATGATTGGGATAATTCTCCCCAGGAAGCACGCCAGCCGTGATCCGCCGCGGCACACCATTGGCGCCGGCGGTCATAATGTCGGCCACACTGACCCCTTTACCGCCTTCTTGCCAGCCACCTTCCAATTGATGAGCGGCCACTGCGCCGCCCCAAAGAAAATCTTTGCGTAATTCTGCCATTGATCCAACCTCTTTCTTTCGTGATCACGCCAGTCACGGCGCTATTCGCTTTTATTTTAACATTGATTGTGACAAGATAAGTCCCATTATTAAAAGTGTTGCGCCCCATTTCACCTCGTGGTATCAAGCCGGCCCGCACTGCTGGCTCAGGCCGTTTTCACCTCGGTTGCTCTTCTGAAAAAAGAGGCGCGCTGCTACATTGCTGTAAACGGCGGCCTCCTTTTTGTCGTGGGTATTTTTTGAATGGGTATTTTTTTAGTATTTTTGGAAATACTTTTTTGGATTTTTTTGAAAATTATTTTTTTGCGTATTTTTTTAATTTGGGTTATATCGGATTAGTTCCTTGGAGCTCAGGGGCAACGTGCTGCTGCCTAGCCTGCTATTTTGCTTCGTCGGCTTCGATTTGTTGGTCACTTTCACCTTGTTCTTGCTTGTACAAGATCGTATCTTGCTTCCGGGCGAACGGTAAGTAGATCAAGAAAGTGATGAAGAGCATCAAGGCTTGCCAGAGCGCGGTCCGCACACCGCCGACCAAGAAGCCAGAAATAATTGGTGGCGTGGTCCAAGCAACCATGGTCCCGCCGAATAGTGGGATCCAGCCTAACCGCAACGCGATCCAAGTCAAGGTTGCGGAAGCCATTGGTGCCAAGAAGAATGGGATCCCCATGATTGGGTTCAAAACGATTGGCGCCGCGAACAAAATTGGTTCATTGATATTGAAGATCCCTGGGGCAATCGACAAACGACCCAATGTCTTCCATTGCGCAGATTTCGCGAAGAAGAACATGAAGATCAAAAGACCGATCGTCATCCCTGAACCTGTTACCGTCATAAATTGGTCCATTAATTGTTGTGTCACAATGTGGCCACCATTAGCGACGGTCAAATCTTTGCCGGCGTCAATGATTTTTTGGTTAGCTAAAGCGTTGGCTTGTAGCAAAGGTCCCATGATCCCACCAACGATCGTGGCGCCATGGACACCGAAGAACCAGAGGAATGGTACCAAGAAGGCAATGGCCAGCATCCCACCGAAGGAGTCGGTCAACCCTTGCAATGGCGTTTGGATCACTTTGTAGATCCACTCGGTCATCGTTGAAGCGGTAACCTTATCGAAGAACAGGTAAACTAACATGAAGCCCGTGATCAAAACCGCTGCTGGAATCAACGCGGTAAATGAAGCTGACACGTTGGCTGGCACCTGTTCAGGCATTTTGATGGTGAAGTTCTTCTTCAAGAACCAGCTGTAAACAGCCCCCACGATCAAGCCGATCAAGATCGACGCGATCATCCCTTTACCACCAAGCCAGTCACGGTCGATGAAAGTTGTTTGCGCCATTTGCGCCGCTGTCGCCAATGTTTTGTCGCCGACAGTGACGGGGTTTGATGGACGCATAACCATCAAGAAACAAGTTGCCGCCAGCAAACCAGCTGGCAATGGTTCAAAGCCTTCCTCACGCACGTAAGAATAGGCGATCCCGATAACCGCGAATAAGGCCATGATGGCGAACGACGCATTGTAAGCCACATTCCAATATGGCACCATGCCCGTGCTTTCCATCCAAACCTTCCACGCTTCAACCGGCAGATTCCCCAACAAATAGGAAAATCGACCCGATGATCGTAAATGGCATAACATACAACATCCCACTCTGCAGCGCTTTGATCGGCCGCGTTGCCACGAAGCGCATGACCCCAGGCAAGATGTGCTTGTTGATCCAATCGTTCATTCCAACCACTCCTCTATAATAGATGTGAACCCAATAGATGTGACACAATCATAATGACACAATATAATGACGGCAAGCGTTTTCCAACGCTTACAAACACATTATAGCGGGTCAGGGTACGAAAGAGAAGTGATTTCATGAAAACGGTTACAAGTTCCGTAGGTGTTACGTGTCCCATTGCTGTAACAAGTGACAAAAACAGGCGTTATTCCCCGTCAACAAAGCGTTCCGCAATGGTTTCGAGCAGATAGACCACCGGGATTTGCGTGGTCAAATTGATATGATCGTCCGTCACGCGTTCCGGCATATAGTAGGAAACTGTCACATCGGCCAACCGCCCCAGCGGCGAATTCTCGTGATTGGTAATGGCGATCACTTTGGCCCCGTGACTTTTGAAATTCCCGGCGCGAACCACCAACTCATCGGTCGTTCCCGAAACCGACAACACGATCAACAGCGTATCATGGAGATCATAATTCCCGAAATAGCGGGGTTGGAACGGATCGGTGATCGAATAAGCCAACCCGCCTGCGTTGGACATGAAGCGCGCGCCATAATCCGCCAAACTCCCCGAACTACCGATCCCGAAATAAACCAACGTCTTCGCCGCCCGCACCAGCGCCAGACACTGGCAGATCTGATGCTCGAATTCATCTCGCGAGACCTTGGTGAAGAAATCCGTCAATGGCGTGTTGATGTCATAAGCGGGATAAATTTTCTGCTCGTGTTGCAATTGATCGCGAATCAGATACTTCAATTCCGAGAACCCATTCAACTTCATCTTCTGACAAAAGCGCCCCACTGTCGCCGTCGACGTTTGGGTGGTCTTCGCCAGTGTCCGCACCGTCATTTTCTGAACCGCCTTCGGATTCTTGAGAATGTAGTTGTACACATCCAGTTCCGCTTCCGTCAGCTGCTTCAAATCAATATTGTCAAACATCCGCTCACTCCCTTTTGACTTCATTGTAACATGTAACAGCGCAACCCGTGGGCTGATTTTGAACAGTTACGAGCAATGAGCGCGCGGATTTTGACCACGATCGCTACTTTCAGATCACTTGCGCACAAAAAAAGCGATTTTCCCGAGGGAAAATCGCTTCAATGTGGTAACGGTCAGGCTCAACAACTAGGCTGAGTTTGCTCCGCTAATCAAGGTTCGCTCCACAACGTTCCTTGAACGTGACACTCGCAATCCGGCGAGCCACCTGATGCGAAGCAGGTGGAAGTCGCGCCACGATCGTTTGCCCAGAAAATGGGCGCTCGACTCATCGCATGGTCTCATTCTACCACAAAAATGGGCTTGAGGATAGCGATTTGACGGGATTGCTTGGGTTTGAGACTTGGACTTGATAAAAGTAGATTGGCCGCAGCTTGCGCTGCGCGTGGCGTTGGTGGTGGGCAGATGTGGTGGGGCTCCAGGTCGGGCTGGGGGTGGTGGAACGCGGCGGGCACGACTTGAAGCTTTTCGGAAAACCACCGAAAATCTTCAAGCTCGGCCTTATTGTAGGCGATAAATCGCCAACAATAATATCGCGGCTGACTCACCCCCAGCCCGACCTTCCGCCAAACGAGTAAACAGACCACCAACGCCACGCTCCGCTCCAGCCGCTCAACGTTTTAACAGTCGTTTGAGCACTCACGCCAATTGGCAGGCTATCGCCAATTGATGGGGAACCACGCCATTGACGACCGTGGTTAGTGGTCACAAGCTTTAAATTGGTGACACCAGTGAAGTCTGCCTGATGAACAGACCTAGTTATCGGTGAATCAACTGAACCAGTCGGTTTCACCAAGGATTGTTTATGAAGCAGGTAAAGATGTTCAACCAATGCAAACCGTGCCAACCAACAAATCCAAATCAGTTGGCATTGCCGTACCACCCCAAAAGAAGGCGATTGTTTGACCTCTTACTTGCAAAAGCACTTCGTCAAATCCTTCGCCTTGATTGCAGATCGGCTCAATTCTGCCTAGCAACCGGCTGGGACTGCGCGGCTCAGTGGTGAAATTGTCCTTGGCGGCTTTGCCGCTTAGGACAAGGCTCGATTTGAAGACAATTCCCGCTTTTGGAATTGGCTTCAAACGACGCCCACCACGTTCCAGTCCGCAACAGCAGTCCCAGCCGGTTGCGCTCACGCGCAACACCCACCAGACCTGCAATCAAGCGCAAAGCACAGAAGCAGAATTCCGCCAAACCAGCTACTGATCCTTCGATGGCATTTTTGCCGGGGTGATCACTGGCGGCTTCTGCCGTTGCCGCCGCCGTCGAATCCGCGTCCACACCTCAGCGAAAAGCGACGTCAACATGAAGCCAATGGCAATAGCGCCGGCCACCATGGCGACCCGAAACGAATAGACGATGGCCTGATCAACACTGCCCAGAACCATTTCGTAAACCGCCTGATACGCTGTCACGCCCGGTACAAGCGGCACGATCCCCGGAATGTTGAATAGGATCGCTGGCATTTTTTTCCGGCGGGCGAAAATCAAACTCATGATTCCTAGAACTAGCGAGCCTGTCACGTTGGCGATCATTCGGCCCGCGCCTAATTGAAACACGGTCCAATAGGCCAGCCAACCGACCATTCCGCACAATCCGCAGGCGTTCAGCGCGCGGCGGGGATTATTGACGCAGATGGCGAAGGCCGCGGTGCCCAAATAGCTAAAAGCGGCCTGGATCAAAAAAATTACCCAAAGTGGCATGCTGGACACCTCCTACATAAAGAAACGGAACATCAAACCGATGCCCGTTCCGATCGCGCAAGCCGTCAGAAACGCCTCCACCGCGCGCACGGTGCCCGTCAATAAGTGCCCAGCGAAAAGATCTCGCAACGAATTCGTCAGGGGCACCCCTGGCACCAAAGGCATCATCGCGCCAATCAGGATATTATTGATGTTCCGCCCGATCCCAAAATGAACCGCCCCATAAGCCAGGATCCCAATCGTTAACGCCGCCAGAAATTCACCCAAGAATTTAACCTTGGTCCAAAGACTAATATAGTAGTTGATCAAGTAGCCGCCGCCCCCGATCACCCCGCAGACAGCGAAATCGATCCAGTCATACTGACCGGAAAAGAGCACCATAAACATGGCGCTGACCACCATTGACCCCAGCACTTGAAGCCAGAGAGGAAAGAAGTCCGTATGGCGATCGATTTCTTCCAAGGCCGTGTGCAACTGCCACAGGCCCACCTCATGCCCGGCAAATTTCCGCGACATCGTGTTGACCCGTTGAACCTTTTCCAAGTTGATCGTGCGCTGATTGATTTGGCGAAATTCAGACACCGGTTGTCCCTTAACGCCGAAGAACAACCCAGTCGGTGTCGTGTAAACGACGCTATTGGGCACGCCAGCGTTAAAAGCAATCCGGGTGATCGTATCCTCAACGCGATACATTTCGGAACCACTTTCGATCATGATGCGACCTGCCATCAAACAAGTGTCGATCAACAAGTCCATTTTGTAAGCTGAAATAGGTAATGGTGCCTTTTCCACGGTGGGCCCACCCTTCATCGTATTGCGATCAGTCAGGATCGCTGCTTATTTTATCATACCCAGCGCGCCCACCGATTACAACCGCTTTGCCAAAATTAATCCCGTAAAAGCCGCCAGCAGTGGTCAGAGACACCACCGAACGTTAACCCAAAACAGGCCTCAACCTCCGATTTTCAGCACAAAAAAAACCGAGAATTTAATCTCGGTTTCATTTAGCGTGGCAACGCCCTATCCTCGCAGGCAGTCTCCCACCAACTACTTTCGGCGCTAAGAAGCTTAACTTCTGTGTTCGGCAAGGGAACAGGTGTATCCTTCTTGCTATCGCCACCACACTCTTTACT
>NZ_BAAABI010000018.1:0-3152 GCF_054785215.1 Lapidilactobacillus salsurivasis
AGCGTGGCAACGCCCTATCCTCGCAGGCAGTCTCCCACCAACTACTTTCGGCGCTAAGAAGCTTAACTTCTGTGTTCGGCAAGGGAACAGGTGTATCCTTCTTGCTATCGCCACCACACTCTTTACTTTGAAAGAACTTTCGCTCCCTCAAAACTGGATCCTATGTCTCTGCTTTAACCGTTTTCCAACTCTTTTGACCTTTGGTCAAGTCCTCGACCGATTAGTACTGGTCAGCTCCATACGTCGCCGTACTTCTACACCCAGCCTATCTACCTCATATTCTCTGAGGGGTCTTACTAACTTACGTTATGGGAAATCTCATCTTGAGTGGGGCTTCACACTTAGATGCTTTCAGCGTTTATCCCTTCCATACATAGCTACCCAGCGATGCGCCTGGCGGCACAACTGGTACACCAGCGGTATGTCCATCCCGGTCCTCTCGTACTAAGGACAGCTTCTCTCAAATTTCCTACGCCCGCGACGGATAGGGACCGAACTGTCTCACGACGTTCTGAACCCAGCTCGCGTACCGCTTTAATGGGCGAACAGCCCAACCCTTGGGACCAACTTCAGCCCCAGGATGCGATGAGCCGACATCGAGGTGCCAAACCTCCCCGTCGATGTGGACTCTTGGGGGAGATAAGCCTGTTATCCCCAGGGTAGCTTTTATCCGTTGAGCGATGGCCCTTCCATGCGGAACCACCGGATCACTAAGCCCGACTTTCGTCCCTGCTCGACTTGTCTGTCTCGCAGTCAAGCTCCCTTATACCTTTACACTCTGCGAATGATTTCCAACCATTCTGAGGGAACCTTTGGGCGCCTCCGTTACACTTTAGGAGGCGACCGCCCCAGTCAAACTGCCTACCTGACACTGTCTCCCGCCACGTGAGTGGCGCGGGTTAGAGGGTTCATAAAACAAGGGTAGTATCCCACCATTGCCTCTGTGAAAACTAGCGTTCTCACTTCATCGGCTCCTACCTATCCTGTACATGTTTCACAAACACTCAATATCAAGCTACAGTAAAGCTCCATGGGGTCTTTCCGTCCTGTCGCGGGTAACCCGCATCTTCACGGGTATTATAATTTCACCGAGTCTCTCGTTGAGACAGTGCCCAAATCATTACGCCTTTCGTGCGGGTCGGAACTTACCCGACAAGGAATTTCGCTACCTTAGGACCGTTATAGTTACGGCCGCCGTTTACTGGGGCTTCAATTCGTACCTTCGCTTACGCTAAGCACTCCTCTTAACCTTCCAGCACCGGGCAGGCGTCAGCCCCTATACGTCATCTTTCGATTTTGCAGAGACCTGTGTTTTTGATAAACAGTTGTTTGGGCCTATTCACTGCGGCTGACCTTGCGGTCAGCACCGCTTCTCCCGAAGTTACGGGGTCATTTTGCCGAGTTCCTTAACGAGAGTTCACTCGCTCACCTTAGGATTCTCTCCTCGACTACCTGTGTCGGTTTGCGGTACGGGTAGTTTATTTCTAACTAGAAGCTTTTCTTGGCAGTGTGATATCAGTTGCTTCGCTACTTAAATTTCGCTCCCCATCATAACTTGTCCTTAACGAAAATAAGCATTTGACTCATTCTCAGACTCGTTATTTGGACATGCTTTTCCAGCCGCATGCTCAACTTAACCTCCTGCGTCCCTCCATCGTTCAAACAAAACAAACTAGTGCAGGAATCTCGACCTGCTTGCCATCGACTACACCTTTCGGTCTCATCTTAGGTCCCGACTAACCCTGGGAGGACGAGCCTTCCCCAGGAAACCTTAGTCTTTCGGCGGATAGGATTCTCACCTATCTTGCGCTACTCATACCGGCATTCTCACTTCTAAGCGCTCCACTGGTCCTTACGATCCAGCTTCTTCGCCCTTAGAACGCTCTCCTACCACGTCATCCTTAGGATGACATCCACAGTTTCGGTATCATGCTTAGCCCCGGTACATTTTCGGCGCAGGGTCACTCGACTAGTGAGCTATTACGCACTCTTTAAATGGTGGCTGCTTCTGAGCCAACATCCTAGTTGTCTGTGCAACCCCACATCCTTTTCCACTTAGCATGATTTTGGGACCTTAACTGGTGATCTGGGCTGTTTCCCTTTCGACTACGGATCTTATCACTCGCAGTCTGACTCCCGAGGACCGGATCAATGGCATTCGGAGTTTATCTGGATTCAGTAACCCTTGACGGGCCCCTAGTCCAAACAGTGCTCTACCTCCATGATCCTAGCCTCGAGGCTAGCCCTAAAGCTATTTCGGAGAGAACCAGCTATCTCCAAGTTCGTTTGGAATTTCACCGCTACCCACACCTCATCCCCGCATTTTTCAACATACGTGGGTTCGGTCCTCCAGTGCGTTTTACCACACCTTCAACCTGGACATGGGTAGGTCACTTGGTTTCGGGTCTACGTCCTCATACTTAACGCCCTCTTCAGACTCGCTTTCGCTATGGCTCCATCTTTGCAACTTAACCTCGCATGAAAACGTAACTCGCCGGTTCATTCTACAAAAGGCACGCCATCACCCATTAACGGGCTCTGACTACTTGTAGGCACACGGTTTCAGGATCTATTTCACTCCCCTTCCGGGGTGCTTTTCACCTTTCCCTCACGGTACTGGTTCACTATCGGTCACTAGAGAGTATTTAGCCTTGGGAGATGGTCCTCCCGGTTTCCGACCAGATTTCACGTGTCTGGCCGTACTCAGGATCCAGAACGGAGGGGCTCAACTTTCATCTACGAGGCTTTCACTCTCTTTGGCGCAGCTTCCCAACTGCTTCGACTAATTGATCCTTTTGTAACTCCATATGTTCTGTCCTACAACCCCAAAGAGCAAGCTCTTTGGTTTGGGCTCTTTCCCGTTCGCTCGCCGCTACTTAGGAAATCGAATTTTCTTTCTCTTCCTGCAGGTACTGAGATGTTTCAGTTCCCCGCGTCTGCCTTTACTTAGCTATGTATTCACTAAGCAATCATTATCATCTCTGATAATTGGGTTCCCCCATTCGGAAATCTCCGGATCAAAGCTTACTTACAGCTCCCCGAAGCATATCGGTGTTCGTCCCGTCCTTCATCGGCTTCTAGTGCCAAGGCATCCACCGTGCGCCCTTTGTAACTTGACCATCTGAAAACCTACGGTTTTCTCTGGGTCATTG
>NZ_BAAABI010000018.1:3359-5031 GCF_054785215.1 Lapidilactobacillus salsurivasis
GACCTCTCAAAACTAAACAAAGTTTCGACTGTGCAGTTTCCGTAAGTTAGTTTGGCTTTGACCCCAAAACTAACAGTTCCTTAGAAAGGAGGTGATCCAGCCGCAGGTTCTCCTACGGCTACCTTGTTACGACTTCACCCTAATCATCTGTCCCACCTTAGACGGCTGGCTCCTAAAAGGTTACCTCACCGGCTTTGGGTGTTACAAACTCTCATGGTGTGACGGGCGGTGTGTACAAGGCCCGGGAACGTATTCACCGCGGCGTGCTGATCCGCGATTACTAGCGATTCCAACTTCATGTAGGCGAGTTGCAGCCTACAATCCGAACTGAGACTGACTTTTAGAGATTAGCTTGACCTCGCGGTCTCGCAACTCGTTGTATCAGCCATTGTAGCACGTGTGTAGCCCAGGTCATAAGGGGCATGATGATTTGACGTCATCCCCACCTTCCTCCGGTTTGTCACCGGCAGTCTGACTAGAGTGCCCAACTGAATGCTGGCAACTAATCATAAGGGTTGCGCTCGTTGCGGGACTTAACCCAACATCTCACGACACGAGCTGACGACAACCATGCACCACCTGTCTTAGCGTCCCCGAAGGGAACGTCTTATCTCTAAGATTGGCGCTAGATGTCAAGACCTGGTAAGGTTCTTCGCGTTGCTTCGAATTAAACCACATGCTCCACCGCTTGTGCGGGCCCCCGTCAATTCCTTTGAGTTTCAACCTTGCGGTCGTACTCCCCAGGCGGAGTGCTTAATGCGTTAGCTGCAGCACTGAAGGGCGGAAACCCTCCAACACTTAGCACTCATCGTTTACGGCGTGGACTACCAGGGTATCTAATCCTGTTTGCTACCCACGCTTTCGAGCCTCAGCGTCAGTTACAGACCAGAGAGCCGCCTTCGCCACTGGTGTTCTTCCATATATCTACGCATTTCACCGCTACACATGGAGTTCCACTCTCCTCTTCTGCACTCAAGTTCCCCAGTTTCCAATGCATTTCTTCGGTTAAGCCGAAGGCTTTCACATCAGACTTAAGAAACCGCCTGCACTCGCTTTACGCCCAATAAATCCGGATAACGCTTGCCACCTACGTATTACCGCGGCTGCTGGCACGTAGTTAGCCGTGGCTTTCTGGTTGGATACCGTCACTACCTGGCCAGTTACTACCAAGTACGTTCTTCTCCAATAACAGAGTTTTACGATCCGAAAACCTTCTTCACTCACGCGGCGTTGCTCCATCAGACTTTCGTCCATTGTGGAAGATTCCCTACTGCTGCCTCCCGTAGGAGTTTGGGCCGTGTCTCAGTCCCAATGTGGCCGATTACCCTCTCAGGTCGGCTACGTATCAATGTCTTGGTGAGCCGTTACCTCACCAACTAACTAATACGCCGCGGGTCCATCCAAAAGTGATAGCCGAAACCATCTTTTAAATCAAAACCATGCGGTTTTGATTGTTATGCGGTATTAGCATCTGTTTCCAAATGTTATCCCCCACTTTAGGGTAGGTTACCCACGTGTTACTCACCCGTCCGCCACTCGTTTCAACATTTTCTTCCGATGCAAGCATCTTCCGTAAATGTCGAAACTCGTTCGACTTGCATGTATTAGGCACGCCGCCAGCGTTCATCCTGAGCCAGGATCAAACTCTCATATAAAAGTTTGAGTTAGACTC
>NZ_BAAABI010000019.1:0-4596 GCF_054785215.1 Lapidilactobacillus salsurivasis
CTGCTTCGATCTTCGCCAAACGGAAGTTTGAAGTTGAACCAGTTTTTGGAAATATTAAAACGAACATGAATTTTATGCGCTTCTCTGTACGTGGGAAACGGGCAACCAATAACGAAATGGGATTGGTATTTATGGCCGCTAACCTAAAAAAACTGACGAAGTCATTATTAAACAACGATAACCTATTGGTAAAATTTGAGCGTTTTATGGCGCTCTATTTGTGTACCCAAAAAATAGATCTGGCCGAAAAAAATAAAAAAATCGAACATTCCCAGAGAAAACAGAATGTTCGATCGTCTTTATTTTTGGATCGGCAATTATGGCCGAGCCTCCTTTTCAGATGCTAAAAATCAATCCTAATTCGTTTGCAACGCGATATTGATCATGTCGTTGAAGGACGTTTGCCGCTCTTCCGCGGTGGTTTCCTCGCCGGTGATCAAGTGGTTGCTGACCGTGAAGACGCCCAGCGCGCGGCGTTTGAACTTCGCCGCCAAGAGATATAAGGCTGGTGTTTCCATCTCGGTCGCCAAAACGCCGTAATCGATCAGTTTTGGCATGTCGATTTCGTCATTGTAGAACCGATCCTCACCCAAAACATTACCGACATGGTAACGAATACCGTCTTGTTTCGCCACCGCCACAGCCTTAGCCAACAGCTCATAATCCGCCACGGGGGCGAAATTGATGCTCGGGCCAAAAGTATTATTAACAATGGCAGAGTCAGTCGAAGCCGCTTGGGCCATTACCACGTCGCGAATCTTCACATCTGGTCCTAAGCCGCCAGCCGTGCCGACGCGAATCAGCGTTTGGACATCGTAAAATTGGATCAATTCATTCACATAGATTGAAATCGAGGGAATCCCCATCCCCGTCGACTGAACTGAGACACGCTCGCCGCGATACAGGCCGGTATAGCCAAAGGCGTTCCGAATCTCGTTATAAAGATGGATATCAGTCAGAAAATTCTCGGCAATATATTTTGCGCGTAGGGGATCACCTGGTAGTAAAACTTTTTCAGCGATCGCACCTTTTTCGGCGCCAATATGTGTACTCATGTTTTTTCCTCCGTGATTGTTTTTTGTTTATTATCCGCTTGGTATTGCTTAAGCTGACTTAAAAGTAGCTTGCCCGCAGCTTGCGCTGCGCGCCGCGTTGGTGGTTGGCAGATGTGGTAGGGCTCCAGGTCGGGCTGGGGGTGGTGGAACGCTGCGGGCACGATTTTGAGCTTTTCGGAAACCCACCGAAAATCTCAAAACTCGGCCTTATTGTAGGCGATAAATCGCCAACAATAATATCGCGGCTGACTCACCCCCAGCCCGACCTTCCACCAACAAACAAACGAGCCACCAACGCCACGCTCCGCTCCAGCCGCTCAACGTTATAACAGCCGTTTGAGCACTCACGCCGACTGGCAAGCTATAGTCAATTGATGAGGAGCCACGCAATCAACGACCGTGTTTAGTGGTCAGCAGCTTTAAATTGGTAACACCAGTACAGTCTAGCTGATGAACTACGCAAATTCTGGATAAATCAGCTGGATCGGTCGATTTCCAACCAAAATCCGCTTAAGTAAGTGAGATAAAGTTGGCGGCACTATCCGAAATGTACCGACCTACTAATCCAAATCAGTTGGCATTGTCGTACCACCTCAAAAATGGGCGGTTGTTTTGACCTCTGACTCGCAAACCACTTCGTCAGATACCCAACTTTAATTGCAGATCAGCTCAATTCTGCCTAGCAACCGGCTGGGACTGCGCGGCTCAGTGGTGAAATTGTCCTTGGCGGCTTTGCCGCTTAGGACAAGGCCTGATTTTGAGACAAGCCGCGGTTTTTGCGGATTGGCTCAAAACAGCGCCCACCACGTTCCAGTCCGCATCAGCAGTCCCAGCCGGTTGCGCTCACGCGCAACACCCACAAGAACTGCCATTAAATCAACCAAAACGCCAGAAATCTGCTACTTCAAATCCGCCAAGAAACTCTGACCCTTGCCATTACCAGCAACATGGAAGTTATCCAAAACAGTCGCGCCTAAATCAGAGAACGGACTGTGAATGCCGATGCTGCCACCTTGCGCGAAGCTTGGTGAGAAGAAGAGTAACGGCACATATTCCCGGGTATGGTCGGTGCCTTTGAAGCAAGGATCGTTCCCGTGGTCAGCCGTAATGAACAACAGATCATCATCATGCAATTTTGGTAATAATTCGCCTAAACGCTCGTCAAAAGCCATCAACGCATCGCCATCACCTTGCGGATTGCGGCGGTGACCGTACATGGCGTCAAAGTCAACCAGGTTCGTGAAGCAGAACCCAGTGAAGTCTTCGTCGGCGGCGGCGATGGTTTTGTCCATGCCATCCATGTTGCTGACGGTGTGCCAGCCTTTCGTGATGCCGCGACCAGAGAAAATATCGTTGATTTTGCCGACACCCAGAACGTCTAGGCCAGCTGCGTGCAGCCGGTCCAAATCAGTGTCTTCGGTTGGTTCCAAAGTATAGTCATGACGATCGCTGGTCCGAACAAAATGATCCTTATCAGGGCCGTTGTATGGCCGCGCGATGATCCGGCCCACATGATACTCATCAATGGTGATCGAACGAGCGTACTCGCAGATCTTATACAATTCGGCCAGCGGAATAATGTCGGTATGCGCCGCGATCTGTAAAACAGAGTCACCGGAAGTATAGACGATCAAGTCACCTGTCGCCATTTGTTCCTCGCCATAATCGTGGATCACGTCGGTCCCACTATATGGTTTGTTGACGATCACTTTGCGACCGCTGAAATCTTCTAATTTTTGTAATAATTCTTGAGGGAAGCCATTAGGGAAGAAGCCTAACGGTTTAGTGACCGGCAAGCCCATCATTTCCCAGTGACCGTCCATGCTGTCTTTACCGGCAGAGATCTCAAACATCTTGCCGTAGTGACCGGCGGGATGTTCGATCGGTTCAGCGCCTAAAATCGGATTGTCTTCGCGAATGTTGCCCAAGCCGATTTTGACCAGGTTAGGGACTTGGAACTTACCTTGGAAAAATTCGCCGATATGGCCTAAAGTGTCGGACCCTTGATCGTCAAACTTAGCGGCGTCTGGTGCTTCGCCGATCCCGATCGAGTCCAAAACAATCCCAAATACACGGTTGAAACGATAATCAGTCTTTGCCATTTGCTTGTGCCTCCTTAAGAATTGTCACTGAGGCGCTGGCCCCGATCCGGTTAGCTCCGGCCGCGATGACCGCTTCGGCCTCCGCTAAGTTGTGCACGCCCCCAGAAGCCTTGACCCCTAATTTATCACCGACAGTGTCCCGCATGATTTTAACGTCATGAGGCGTCGCGCCGCCAGTGGAAAAGCCAGTTGATGTTTTCACGAAATCAGCTTCCGCCGCCATTGACAATTCGCAAGCGCGCTTGATTTCTTCGTCAGTCAACAAGCAAGCCTCAATGATCACTTTCAATAAAGCGCCGGCGCCATGAGCCGTGTGGGCCACATGTTCGATATCCCGTTGGACCGCGTCATTATGGCCTGCTTTCAATTCGCCAATATTGATGACCATATCGACTTCGTTAGCGCCGTCTTGGATCGCTTGCGCTGTTTCGGCAACTTTTGACACCGTAGAAGTTGCCCCCAGAGGAAAGCCGATCACGGTACAGGTATTGACAGTCGTGCCTTTCAATTCCTCGGCGGTCATGCTGACCCAGTAAGGATTGATACAGACTGAGGCGAAGTCATATTCCTTCGCTTCGGCGATCACCTGGCGCACCTGGTCCTCCGTCGCGTCTGGCTTCAAAAGTGTATGATCAAAATACTTTGCAAATTTCATGTTAGCTCTCCTTTTCTGAAACGTGCTCGTCAGTCTGGCTGCTGCCACCTAGCTACCGCACTGTTCCGGGAGCTAAAAGCGGCTCCCCTCAGAGTGACGAGGCTAAATGTGCTGAAACAACGCAGGCCGACGCCCACTTTGTCGTTAAATGAGTACCCACTTGAATCTTATCATGATTAGCGCTTGTTTGGTGATTTTTTACTGAAAAAAATGGGGCAACTTTCAGGAATTTACTGGATTCTTGTCCCCAGCGCGTAAAATCAACGCCCACACCGCTAATCACAAAACCTGACAAAATCCACGATCAAAGCTAAGTATTCACATCCCGTGCCCAAATCATCAATTTGACCTCCTAAAGGTAGTGATCTCATTCTAATTAAAGCGCTTTCCGAACAAAAAAGCAACTGTTTTCTCGAATTGGTGCGGTCCAAATTTTGAAAAAACAACCAACGCAGCTCCGCCGAGCCACGACGATCACAATTTAGTCATCAATCCAGCCAGCCATCACAATTTAGTCATCAATTTATCGGAAAACTGCCCTAAACCAGTCACGAGCGCTTCACGATTATCCGGTATTCTAAGAACATAGCAAAACGAAAGAGATGATGCCCGTCAACCACCCGTGACTAAAGTCACAGGCTTGTGAGAGCATCGCCTAACGGCGACACGACCACAATTTGCTTAGATACAGCCATCGCCTGCAAGCAGGTCTTACGTGCTAATTACCAAAGCCTTTAGAGTCCGCAGGTTGCCAGACGGACTGTGATTCTTAGTTAAGGGCTAA
>NZ_BAAABI010000020.1:0-1665 GCF_054785215.1 Lapidilactobacillus salsurivasis
ACCAATCCCATTTCGTTATTGGTTGCCCGTTTCCCACGTACAGAGAAGCGCATAAAATTCATGTTCGTTTTAATATTTCCAAAAACTGGTTCAACTTCAAACTTCCGTTTGGCGAAGATCGAAGCAGTCTTGTCTGCGCTGAGGTTAGATTTAACAGAATTCTTCAAATCCTCCCAGTGTGGGTTAACGCTGATACGGCGGAGGTTACCACCATCCGTATTCGCGTAGTAATAGAGCTCAGGTGTATCTGCATTAACCGCCGTATATTCTACGAAGTGCCTCGTTGTCCCGTATTTATCTGTTCGATAGTAGTCCCGATGATGTTCAAATTGGACGCCGTGATCATCGGTATAACGGTCTAAAGTCTTTTCATATAACCAGTTTTGACGCTTCGACATATCCTTCCGGTATTTACGTGAGAGCTCTTTTAAGTACATTGTGTACGGAATGAGTGGAATAGCTCTGTACTCATCAATGACGTAATCATAGTTAGATTCACTACCATATCCTGCATCAGCAACAATATAGTTAAAGTGGTGATCAACCTGTTCAAGGAAAGGTACAAGCGTTCGCTGGTCTGTAGGCCGTTGGCAGACGTAATAGTAGAGTACATACTGGCACTGCGTGCCGATTTGGACATTGTACCCCGGCTTGAGCTGACCATTCATCATCGGATCTTCTTTCATACGCATAAAAGTGGCATCGTGGTCAGTTTTTGAGAAGCTATTTCGATCACCGAAAAGGTGACGAGCCTCAACATACTTGGTTTTACGCGGAATGAGGTCTTTTTTCAGTGTATGAAGGTAGTGCTTGTACTTTCGTCTAAGTCGCTTATTTGGTGAGCCGCCAGGCTTGACCTCTTCAGAATCAATGGCCGTTGTCAGCTCTGCAACCTTCTGTTCCAATTGAGATGCGGCGCTTTCCATCTTCTTGAGAATATCAGGGTCATCAGCATCAACATTGAGATTGATATTATTTTGAATGAGTTCATCAAATAATTCATTGGCTTTTTGATCGAGTATGGGTTCATAGCGCTCCACAGAGGCACGCCAAACGAAGCTATACTTATTCGCATCGGCCAGGATCTTTGTGCCATCAATAAAAAGCGCCTCATCTGTAATCAAGTTAAGTTGCTGGAGCATGAAGCGAAAGTGCAGAAACATTTGCTTAATTAATGTCGCCGCGGTATTAGAAGACCTAAAACGATTGATCGTTCGGGCACTGGGAGTGACATCAGGATCACCAATGAGCCATTTCATCGGAATATTTTCTTCCGCCATTTCCCTTAGCTTTGACGCGGAAGTAACATTACGTAAATAGCCAAATAGTAACATTTTAAGTAGTAGGCGAGGATCATACGGCCGCTGGCCGCGTTGAGCGTTTACCCTTTGTGGGATAAAATCATCCGGAATAGAGTCCACAAACAAGCTAATAATGCGAACAACGTGTTGATCGTTGACTTTAATTTCAAGGGGGATTGATAAAGTGGTTTGATTATTGTTATACTGTTTAAACATAGAGACCGACTCCTGACACTTATTTTTTTCGTCGAATTTAAGGTTACCAGAAGATGGTTTCTATGCCTACATAAAAAGCCCCAAAATTCCGAAAAAGTTCGGAATTTTGGGGCTTTTATTTTTGAAACTAGAATTGTGTCCTAGCCTC
>NZ_BAAABI010000021.1:0-1025 GCF_054785215.1 Lapidilactobacillus salsurivasis
GACACGACCACAATTTGCTTAGATACAGCCATCGCCTGCAAGCAGGTCTTACGTGCTAATTACCAAAGCCTTTAGAGTCCGCAGGTTGCCAGACGGACTGTGATTCTTAGTTAAGGGCTAAGCCTTTAGCCAAGATATTTTTAGCAGCGTTGTGATCACGGATGTGGTACGTGCCACAGTATGGACACGTCCATTTACGATCGGCAAGCGTTAGTTTCTGTTCACCCATTAATACAAAGCCACAATCACTACATGTTTGAGTGGTGTTTCTCGGGTTAACGGTCACAAGTTTGCGCCCGTACAAAGCCGCTTTGTAAGTAAGCATTCCTAGGAAAGTACGCCATCCAACGTCGGCAATGCTCATCGCTAAAGCATGATTGCGTAACATGTTCTTGCTTCTCAATTCCTCCGCCACTACCAGATCGTGGTTCTTGATCAGTGCAGTGGACACAAGGTGTAGAAAAGCATTGCGGCGGTTAGCCACCTCCCGTTGCAAGTTAGCAATGAGCACCCGTTGCTTTTGGTAGTTCTTGGCATCACGAAGTGGACGATGCTCTTTCTTTGCTCGAAGCGCACGTCGTGCCAGTTTACGCTGTTGCTGGGCTAACTTACCTCTGATTGCACGATAATAGCGGGGATTGGCAACGACGTTGCCGTCAGAGTCCGTCAGAAAGTTTTCTGTGTTGAGATCAATGCCAATCGCTGATTGGATCGCTTTGCCGGTGCTAACGAATGGTGTGTTTGAGCCAAGCTGCATCGACAAGTAGTAACGATCAGTGGCGTCACGGCGTACCGTAACCGTGCCAATGCGGATGTCCTTCATGTGGCTGAACAGACGCTTTTGTGATCCTGATACACGAATTTTCCCTAGTCCACTGATTGTGACATGCTTTTGGTCAAGGAAACGATTAGAACCATTCATTAAACCGGCCCCTAGTTTTGTATAACGGGTCGGAAGCTGATAGCTGCCGTCAGCACGTTTGTGGTGGAACACTGGGACACCTGAGCGATGTACCTGGCGGAAC